>JBKEHX010000091.1:0-6674 GCA_046711205.1 Flavobacteriaceae bacterium | reverse complement strand
TGTTTTAATGTGTTTCACTCAGTTTTATTTATGGTCTTTTATAGCCAACTTAAGTAAGATAAATTGGATCTACCAAATTATTACTGACCTTGGTATTCAAACACATTATTTGAGCATTAGTAGGGGAATTTTAACCCTTAAAACCCTATTCTATTTTACTGGACTTTTTTTGAGTATTTCTTACCTAAGTGTTTTGTTAATTAAAAAAAACAAAATACAAAAAAATGTCTTTAAAGTACCATTCCTAATTTTTCTCTCAACACTTATCTTAACTAATTTAAGTGATGTTTTTAACCTGCAACTAGATCTAACTCAAGATCAACGCTATAGCCTTGCAGACAGCACTACACGAAAACTGAAAAAGCTTAATCAGCCTTTAAGAATTGATGTTTTTTTAGAGGGAAAACTTCCAGGTTCTTATTTGCGTTTTAGAAATGAAGTTGATGCTGTTTTAGCACAATTACAAAACAAATCTAACCGGATTATTATTAATTACAAAAATCCTTTTGATTTTGGAACTACCGAACAAGTGATTCAAGAAATGAAAGGTTATGGCATGAGCCCTGAAATAATCATTGAAAATAATGATGGTAAACGAAATGAAAGTATCATTTTCCCTTGGATTATCATTAATAGTGGAGAAAGATCAGAACGGATTTCTTTGCTTCAAAAGCAATTAGGTGATACCGAAAATATCAAATTAACACGTTCGTTACAACAATTAGAATATCAAATCATGGATGGTATTCATAAGATTACACTCACAAGTAAACCTAATATTGCAGTTCTTACCTCTCATCAGACATCTGAAAATATAAAAATTACAGACCTTTTACAGAGCCTTCGCCCCTACTATAATTTGGGTGCATTTAATTTAAAAGAAGAAGGAGTTACCTCTAAAAAAAGTTTGGAAAACTTAAATAGATTTGATGTTTTACTGATCTCCAATCCAAAAGAAGCTTTCACTCAATCTGAAAAATACATTTTAGACCAATATAATTTAAATGGAGGGAGTCAATTTTGGATGATAGAAGGTTTAAATATTGATATCGATAGTCTTTTCAATACTCAAGGTAAAGCCTTTGGATTTCCTAGAGAACTAAACTTAGATGATTACTTCTTTAACTATGGGATTCGTATAAAAAAAGAAGTTTTACAAGATCTTTACAGTGCTACCATTGTATTAGCAAGTGGATCAGAAAATAACTCCCAATACATTCCATATCCTTGGCCTTATTATCCTCTTTCTAAGCCAGAAAGCAGTACCCAAATTGGAAAAGATCTTGGTCATGTAATCACTCAATTTGTGAGTCCAATTGATACGCTTAGTAATTCATTACATAAAAACCCTATTTTAAAATCATCAAAATTCACAAAAACAATTGGTGTTCCAACATTGATTTCTTTAGAGCAAGTCCGTGAAAAAATTCAACCATCATTTTTTGATGAGTCTGATAAAATCTTAGGGCTAACCATAGAAGGAACAAGTCCCTCCTTATTTAGCAATAAAATTAAGCCGATAAACCTTCTAAACTCAAAAGAAAATGGTCCAGTAAAAATAGTTGTTTTTGGCGATGGAAATTTAGCGGAAAATCAAATAGATAAGGGAGTTCCATTAAATTTAGGCTATGACAAATGGACTAACAATTTTTATGAAAATAAAAGTTTGGTTATGAATAGTATTCATTATTTAACAGGTAATAATGATCGGTTAACTTTACGTAAAAAAACCTGGCAAATTGCATTTCTAGATGAACAAAAAATAATTAAAAATGCATCACTATGGAAGATAAGTATGCTTTTATTACCCTTACTCTTAAGCATAGGAATTGTATTGATTAACCAAGTGATAAGAAGTAAACAGTTATTCGTTTAACTGTTGATAAGTTTCTTTTAGGAATCAAAGCATTTCAAATATCTTTGGTATAAATACTTCATATGAAATTTATTGTTTCAAGCGCTGCACTTCTTAAGGAACTCCAAATGCTAGGAGGTATAATTAATAGTACTAATTCCCTTCCTATTTTAGATAATTTTCTATTTGAAATCAATGGTGATTTCTTAACATTGACTGCATCTGATCTAGAAACCACCTTTTCTACTCGTATTTCTGTAGAGTCTGAAGGCAATAGCATGATAGCACTTCCTGCTAGACTATTACTAGATACTTTGAAAACGTTTCCAGAACAACCCTTAACTTTTGTTAAGACTCAAAAAAATACGGTAGAAATAAGTGCAAACAATGGTAAATATGCCGTTGCTTATTTGGAAGGGGAAGAATTTCCAAAAGCTGCTGAAGTAAGTGATTCTAAAACTACTGTTTTAAATAGCGATATTCTCCAAACTGCTATAAATAATACCTTATTTGCTAGTGGAAATGATGATTTACGTCCTGTTATGAGTGGTGTTTTTTTTCAATTTTCATCAGAATCTTTAACATTTGTAGCTACTGATGCTCATAAACTTGTCAAATATACACGTACCGATGTTACTGCTAATGATACCTCAGAGTTTATTATGCCTAAGAAACCTTTACAATTATTGAAAGGAATTTTACAAGGTTCTGCAGATGAAATTTCTATTGAATACAACGATACCAATGCTCAATTCTGTTTTGGAGAATCAACCCTTACCTGTCGTTTGATTGATGGTAAATATCCTAATTATGAGGCGGTAATTCCAAAAGAAAATCCAAATCAAATGCAAATTGGCCGTGTTATCTTTTTAAATTCTGTTAGAAGGGTAAGCATATTTTCCAACAAAACAACTCACCAAATTCGTTTAAAAATAGCAGGAGCAGCCTTACAAATTTCTGCAGAAGATTTTGATTATAGCAATAGTGCAGAAGAACGCCTTGATTGTGACTATCAAGGAGATGACATTCAAATTGGATTCAATTCTCGCTTTCTTATTGAAATGCTAAACAACATGCAATGTGATAACATCAAACTTTCAATGTCACTGCCTAATAGAGCTGGAATATTAACTCCATTAGATCATACAGAAGAAGGTGAGAATGTAACCATGCTGGTAATGCCAGTAATGCTAAATGATTAATCTAAATAAGCAAGAATCTTTCTTGCCTATTTTTGTACCACCCCCATGATTTCTTCAGATAAACGCTTATAAATTCCATTTTCTAATTTTTCTCTAATCCCAGAAAAAGCGTTTAATGTTGTTTCAATATCTCCTAAGGTATGAGTTGCTGTTGGAATAAGACGCAATAAAATTAAACCCTTAGGTACTACGGGATACACAACAATAGAACAAAATATTCCGAAGTTTTCTCGAAGATCTTTTACTAAAGCCATTGCCTCTGGAATACTTCCTTTTAAGTAAACAGGTGTTACACAACTTTGGGTTGTTCCTATATCAAAACCACTTTCTTTTAATCCGTTTTGCAAAGCATTTGCATTCTCCCAAAGCTTAGCTTTAAATTCTGGTCGTGTGCGCATCATATCTAAACGCTTTAACGCTCCTTTCACTAATTGCATTTGCAAAGATTTAGCAAACATTTGAGAACGCATGTTGTATTTTAAATAATCAATAATTTCTTTATCAGCAGCTACAAAAGCACCTGTAGAAGCCATTGACTTTGCAAAAGTGGCAAAATAAACATCAATCTGATCCTGAACACCTTGTTCATTTCCGGTTCCTTTTCCACTTTTTCCTAACGTTCCAAATCCATGTGCATCGTCTACTAAGAAGCGGAAGTTATATTTTTCTTTTAGTGAAACTATTTCTTTTAAACGGCCTTGTTCTCCTCGCATTCCAAAAACTCCTTCAGAGATAACTAAAATTCCCCCTCCAGTTTGGTCTGCTACTTTGCTAGCGCGTTGTAAATTCTTTTCTAAACTTACTACATCATTGTGCTTGTAAGTAAAACGTTTCCCTATATGAAGGCGAACTCCATCAACAATACATGCATGAGCATCTACATCATAAACAATAACATCGTCTTTTCCCACTAAAGCGTCTACAGTAGACAAGATTCCTTGATAACCGAAGTTTAGTAAATACGCAGCTTCTTTGTCTACAAATTTAGCCAATTCATTTTCTAATTGCTCGTGAAGGTCTGTGTGACCTGACATCATGCGTGCACCCATTGGATAAGCTGATCCATATTCTGCAGCAGCTTCAGCATCTATTTTGCGAACTTCAGGCTGATTGGCTAGCCCAAGGTAATCATTGACACTCCAGATAATTATTTCTTTTCCTTTAAATTTCATTCTATTTGAAATAGGACCTTCTAACTTTGGAAAGACAAAATAGCCTTCTGCTTGTGAAGCCCATTTACCTAGAGGTCCTTTGTTGGCTACTATTCGTTCAAATAAATCTCTCATTTTTTAGAAGTAAGGTCGTTTATATATTGAATATTTTGTGATGATTCATTCGAGGGGTCAAAAAAGCCTTGCTCTGCCATCCAGTTTTCATTATAAATTTTACTCATATAACGGGATCCATGATCTGGAAAAATTACAATTACATTACTGTTTTCGTCAAAATATTTTTTTTCTGCTAATTGATGTATAGCTTGCATTGCAGCCCCAGAGGTGTAGCCTACAAAAATACCCTCAGATCGAGTAATGTTTCGTGCTGTATGAGCACTAGCTTCATCTGTAACTTTTACAAACAAATCAATAACATTAAAATGAGTAGAGGTTGGAATTAAACTTTTCCCCAATCCTTCTATACGGTAAGGATATATTTCATTAGGATCAAATTCTTGTGTTTCATGGTACTTCTTTAAAACAGAACCATATGCATCGACTCCTATAATTTTAATTTTTGAGTTTTTTTCTTTTAAAAACTTAGCACATCCGGAAATAGTTCCTCCGGTACCACTGCATGCAACAAGATGGGTTATCTTACCTTTTGATTGCTCCCAAATTTCCGGACCTGTATAGCGGTAATGCGCCTCAACATTTAACTCATTAAAATATTGATTAATGTACACAGAGTTTTTAATATCACCATGCAAACGTTTTGCAACTTCATAATAAGATCTAGGATCATCTACGGCAACGTTTGCAGGACATACATAAACTTGAGCTCCCATAGAACTCAGCATGTTAATCTTATCTTTTGAGGATTTAGAACTAACCGCTAAAACACAACTATACCCTTTAATAATTGAAACCATAGCCAAACTAAAACCTGTGTTTCCTGAGGTCGTTTCAATAATAGTTGCACCTGGCTTAAGAATACCTTTATGCTCTGCTTGCTCAATAATATGTAATGCTATTCTATCTTTATTTGAATGACCTGGATTAAAGGCCTCAAACTTTGCATAAAAGGATCCCTTATAATCTTTAACCACATTATTGAGTCGAATTAAAGGTGTGTTCCCTATCAGTTCTAATATATTTTGATAGGTGTTCACATGGTTATTCATACTTTAAATTTAAAATATTTAGGCAAATTTAATGAAAATTTATTAGTCAACTATACCTTCTAACTTCAGTATGAAGGTGTATTCTTTTGCAACATCTTTTAATGCACTAAACCTTCCTGAAGAACCACTATGACCAGCTTCCATGTTGGTGTCTAAAAATAAAACTGTAGAATCAACCTTTAATGTTCTTAATTTTGCAGCCCACTTTGCTGGCTCCCAATATTGAACTTGAGAATCATGAAATCCAGCTGTAATTAATAAATTTGGATACGCTTGTGATTTGACATTATCATATGGAGAATATGATTTCATATAATCATAATAGGCCTTGTCATTAGGATTCCCCCATTCATCATATTCGCCTGTAGTGAGAGGAATACTATTGTCTAACATAGTAGTAATGACATCTACAAAAGGAACTGCTGCTATTACACTTCTATATAATTCTGGAGCATCATTTACAATCACTCCCATTAACAAACCTCCTGCAGAACCTCCTAATGCATGAAGGTGAGAAGCGCTTGTATAGTTTTCTTGAATTAAATATTTCGAGCAGTCAATGAAATCATTAAAGGTGTTTTTCTTCTTTAATAATTTTCCGTCCTCATACCATTGGCGGCCTAAGTATTCTCCACCTCTAATGTGAGCAATTCCAAAAATAAACCCCCTGTTCAATAAGCTTAAGCGACTGCTTGAAAAACCAGGATCAACAGTAGAACCATAAGAACCATATGAATATAATAGAAAAGGAGTTTCTGAACTAGGCGCTGTATCTTTATGGTGAACAATAGAAATTGGAACTTTTATTCCATCACGAGCGGTTGCCCAAATACGTTTCTCCACATAATTATTTGGATCGAAATCTGGATCCATAATTTCACTTTGCTTAAGTAATTTTGAGGATTTATTAGTCATGTCATACTCAAACAGACTGCTTGGCGTCGTGAGTGATGTATAACCATAACGTAGTTTTGTGGAATCAAAACTTGGATTATATCCACCATATAAATTATAAGTTTCCCCTTTAATGGGTAGATAATAATCTTCTGTATTATCCCATCGCATAATTCTTATTTGTGTTAACCCTAGAGAACGTTCAGTGACAACCAAAAATTCTTTGAAAATCTCTACATCTTCTATAAGTACATTTTCACGATGTGCTAAAATTGTTTCCCAATGATCAATTCTAGATTCTGAAGTAGGTGTTTTGGATAATTCAAAATTCAATGCTTGATTTTTATTGCTTAAGATATAAAAGTGATCTTCAAAATGATCAACG
>JBKEHX010000090.1:0-6734 GCA_046711205.1 Flavobacteriaceae bacterium | reverse complement strand
AATCTTGGTCTAGATTGTGTTCTTTTAAAAATCCTATGGCAGTAGCTGCATCAAAATCATATTGGTGCTTCATAGGTTCCATTGGTTTTGGCTCAATAAAAAAGCTTCCTTTAAAGCCCTGCCCACGAGCATAATCTCTTGCCATAGTTAACAGCTGTGCCATATGATCTAATTCACGTCTCATGTCAGTGTTCAATAAAGACATATAGCCCTCACGTCCACCCCAAAAAACATAATTTTCACCTTGTAGTGCAATTGTACAATCTAGTGCCATTTTTATTTGAGCACCTGCCCTTGCTACCACATTAAAATCTGGATTGGTCCCTGCTCCATTCATATAAGCAGGGTTTGAAAAACAATTTGCTGTACCCCATAAAAGCTTTACACCTGAATCTTTTTTCTTTTGTGCAATGTACTCGGTTAGTTGCTGAAGTCGTATTTCATTTTCAGCCAAAGTCGGCGCTTCATCAACCAAGTCTACATCATGAAAACAGAAATAATCAAAGCCCATTTTTGTTATAAATTCAAAAGCGGCATCTGCCTTATCTTTTGCTCTTTGTATAGGATCCTTAGACTGATCCCAAGCAAATTGTTGTGTTCCAGGACCAAAAGGATCTCCACCTTGACCACAGAAACTATGCCAATAAGCTACCGCAAACTTAAAATGCTCACGCATGGATTTTCCCATTACAAGCTGATCTGGATTATAATATTTAAAAGCAAGAGGGTTATCAGATGTTTTTCCTTCGTATGAAATCAATCCAATTCCTTTGTAAAATTCTTTTTGACCTAAAAGTATCATCTTCAATTATTAATTTAAATTATTTAGTGCATTTGTTAATTCTTGTTTCCACTTTTGATAGGCTGCGATATAAGCTTCATTAGCTTTTATAGGCGCTACCTCTGACACAAAATCCACAGAAGCAACACTTGCTGAATAATCGTCCATAGATTTATTTTTAATACCTGCGGCCCTTGCAGCTCCAATTGCTCCAGTAGTATTATAAATCTCTATTGGATTTTCGATCAGAGTTGCCACTGTTTGTGAAAATATATCAGAACGAAATAAGTTATCATTTCCTGCGCGAACAACATTTATAGTAAGGGTATCTTCCTTCATAATTTCCATTCCATAAGCAAATGAAAAAGCAATCCCCTCTAGTGCAGCACGACATATATGCCCTCTTGTGTGAACGTTTAAATTAAGATTACTCAAAAGAGCCCCTGGAGTTTTATTATACAACATTCGCTCCACTCCATTCCCAAAAGGAAGGTTTATAAGGCCCTCACTCCCAACGGCAACGGCTGAAGCCCATGTGTTCATTTCATTAAAATCTTTTGCTTGTGTCAATTTTTTAAGCCAACTATATAAAATTCCTGCTCCATTTATACAAAGTAAAGTACCTAACACTGGGCGTTCTTTTGTATAATTTACGTGTGCAAAATGATTTACTCTGTGATACTCCTTAGAAGTATTTCTATCGGTAACAGCAAATAAGACTCCTGAGGTACCACCTGTAGCAGCTACTTCTCCTGGCTTAAGAATGTTTAATGCCAGGGCATTATTTGGCTGGTCGCCTGCTCTATATCGAATGGGGATACCGATAGGCAAGCCTGTCTTCAAAGAAGCGTTTTTGGTGATAGTTCCTTGATTCTCAAAATTTTCCACTAAAGGCGGTGTCAATGAGGGATCAATACCATAGTGAGTTAACAGCCAATCGGCCACTTTTTTTTCTTTATAATCCCAAAGCATACCCTCAGAAAGTCCATTTATTGTAGTGGTAGCTTCACCTGTTAACTTTAATGCAATAAAATCACCCGGTAACATAAAATGTGTTACCTGCGCAAATAATTCAGGTTCGTTGTCTTTTACCCACTTTAGCTTAGAGGCTGTAAAATTTCCTGGAGCATTTAATAAATGAGCGCCATACTTTGTTTCTCCTATTTCTTGAGCTGCATTATTACCTATTTCTACCGCCCTACTATCACACCAAATGATTGATTTTCGAATGGATTTTTTAGCTTTATTAACCAGCACTAAGCCATGCATTTGATAGGAAATTCCAATGGCTAAAATTTCTTTACTCTGTATTTTATTTTCAGAAAGCATTTTTTTAGTGCCTTCACAAAGATGAGTCCACCATAGCTCAGGATCTTGTTCTGCCCAGCCCAATTGGGCAGCGTAAATAGGCATTTCTTCTTTTGGATGAGTTACCACGTTAATTTCATGATTGGTTTTTGCATCAACCAAAGCAATCTTAACAGTTGAGCTACCAATATCATACCCTAAATTATACATGTGTTATTTTTTTGCTTTTCCAGACCTCACTATAAATAATAATCACCTTAGCTAATTGGTCTTAAGATGCGAAATATGATGAAATAGTTTTTATTGTAGAGTGATTGTTTTTCATAAATATAATAAAACTTTTAGTTTGAATATTTATTTAAACTTAAAACAATAAAACTGATAACACTGAAATTTTCATAACTTGATAAATAATTTTTTGATTAAAATAACTCATTAATGGAATCAACTAAAAAGAATTTATCAAGAAGATCATTCCTAGGAACTACAGCAACTCTAGCTGCTGGTTTATCTTTAGCAGGATCAAAATTATGGGGAGCACCAGCTTATGTCCCTAATTTATTATCGCCAAATTTTACAATTAACGGTGTTCAACTTGGGGTTATTACGTATTCTTTTAGAGAAATGGAAAATCAATCTGCCGAAGCAATTCTTCAATATGTTTTGGACTGTGGTGTCAATTCTATTGAACTTATGGGAAGTACTGCCGAATCTTTTAATGGCCGTCCTGAAAATAAAATGGACCGCCGTAAATTTTACATGCTTTCAAGAAAAGCAAGAAAAAATGAACTTAATAAAGATGAAGAAAAAGAATTCTTAGATTTAAAAAATCAGGAAGCGTTTTATGATAAAGAAGTTGAAGTATGGAGTAAAAGCAAGTCCTTAGATGGATTTACTAAATTACGTAAAATGTATAGTGATGCCGGAGTTCAAATTTATGCCTTTAAGCCAGACTACTTGTTAACCAAAAAGAATTCAGATGCTAACATAGAGTATGCAATGAAAGCAGGAAAACTTTTAGGAGCTTCTCACGTTACACTTGAATTACCTAAAGATACTTCTCATACTTTAAAGCTTGGTCAAATGGCTGAAAAAAACAACATCCATGTTGCATACCATGGACATGAACAACAAAGTCCGACCTGGTGGGACACTGCACTCAGTCAGTCTCCAAAAAATGCCATGAATATTGACTTAGGACATTATGTTGCCGCTGGAAATACGGCGCCTCTTCAAATACTCAAGGACAAGCACCAACATATTTTAAGCATGCACGTTAAGGACCGTCAAAATCCTGAAAATGGAAAAAATAACATGCCTTTTGGAAAAGGAGATACCCCTATTGTTGCAGCACTTCAATTAATGCGAGATGAAAAGTATACGTTTGCAGCTACCATAGAATATGAATATCAAACACCCGAAAACTCTAGCATTATTGATGAAATCAAAAAATCTGTAGCCTACTGTAAGGACGCTCTTGAATCATAAAAAACAAGCTATTGACTTACCTAAAGAGTATTCTTATTTTAGCTCTAATAAATATAAATATGACCATGGCGCAGGGCTACGAAACCCAATCATATAAAGTGATTAAAATTGTCGGTGAAGCAGAATTACGCTTTTACCCTTCAGTAATGATGGTCGAAACAATTACAAACAATGGGTTTTCATCTCTATTCAGATACATATCAGGAAACAATACCTCAAAACAGAAAATTGCTATGACCACACCTGTTCATATGGACAGAAATTCAAAAGAAGGGAGTATGGCCTTTGTACTGCCTAAAATTTTCAACAAAGAAAACACTCCAAAACCTTTAACAAAAAATGTTAAAGTATATGAGTCTGAAGTAAAATATTATGCTGCTTTTTCTTTTGGAGGTTACACAAATAGCAGAAAAGAACAATCTGTTATAGAAAAAGGGAAGCTCATTTTAAAAAAATATAACATTTCTTTCTCTGACGCACCTATTATATTGGTGTATAATAGTCCTTATACTTTTTTCAATCGAAAAAATGAAGTTCTTTTTCCAATTGAAAAACCAAAATAAATAACTTTTTGATCAATTAAAACCAAATTTTTTCAAGCCTTTGTGACTGACTTTAATCGCTTCTAGAGGCTCCATAGCAAACGTTTTATCCTGTTCTACAAAATAGGCCTGCATTCCAGACTGTTCTTTTTTATTTAAAATACGACCAAAATCTATGATACCGTTCCCCACAGGTGCAAACCTGCCTTGGGAATCCATATCTTTTATATGCCACAAATTAAAACGGCCAGGATATTTCTCAAAATAAGCCAAGGGGTCTGCTTTCGCTTTAGTAACCCAGTGAAGGTCCATTTGAAAATTCACATATTTAGGGTCACAGTTTTCAAGAAGGTAGTCTATAACTACCAGACCATTAGCGTTTTTTACAAATTCAAAATCATGATTATGATATAACAACTTTAAGTCCAATGTATGTGCTTGCTTTCCAAGGGTTGTTAAAATAGTAGCTAAATTTTTCACACCACCTTTCATATTCATGCCATTACTATCATTAATAAATAATCCCATGGGTGGAACTGGCACTACAAAGTATTCAAATCCAGCTGCTTTAACATCAGCCATCATAGAGGCTGCATTTTCAATAGAAACACTAGACTGATGAGTACTTAAAGGTATTAATTCTAATAAAGCTAAATGTGCTTTAAATTCTTTCGGAGAAAAACCATAAAATTTTCCATCCTTATAACCCGCAGCCTCTATATAACTATAACCAGCATCTGAAACTGCTTGAAGTGTTTTCTTTGGGTTTTTTTCCATAGCATCCCTAACGGTGTAAAGTGCCAAGCCACCAAATTTATCTTGTGCAGTCACAAAATAAGAGGTAGAAATTATAAAAGCTAGCATTATACTTCTTACTACGATTTTAACGTTGTCGTATTCCATCAATTTGTTTTTATGTTATGTTTAAATGTAGGTTTTTTTAAAAGATTTAATATCAATAATCAAATAAACACATATAGTAAATTATTTATTTCTGAAATTTATACTAATTTAATACCCTTTATAACGATTTATTTTTCTTTTTAAACTTAATCTACAAACAAAGGCAAGTCTTCACTTACTTCATTAGTAGCTTGTTTCATTCTTGATAAAGTGTCTTGTAATCCCAGAACTTACTGAAGGTGATATGCCAGTGGTTTAAAAACGCCACTAAAGTTAATTAGTGACATAAGTATTCTAAAATAGAATTGATGGAGAATTAACTACAAACAACAAGAGCATTAATTTGTGCAGTATTTAAATGAGCTAGTGGAAGCGAATTAGATAAATTACCCAATGTTCCAATTAGATTAAAACTAGTATCGTACCAAGCTATTAAAACATAAAAACCTGTACTAAATCTTGTAATACTAATTTTTTTGGTAAACGAAGTCGTAATTAAGGTTAATGTCAAAAATACTATAATTAGATGCCGCCAGATCATACGCCCAAATTGATAAATCATTAAAGGAAGCCTGTGAAATATATACCCTTGCTCCCCCTATTATTCAAATTTGCAGCATAAATAAATCTATTTATGACAAAAGTGTTGTTTATTAATGGAGTATAAAATAAGTTTCTCTCCAAGATTTTCATTCACTTGACTACTGTATGTAAATCCAAGATTTTCTAATAATTTAATTGATGGTGCATTTTCATTTTTACAGATTGCGATAACCTTTAGATTCAGATTTAAGCTAAATAGGTTTTTCAAATAACCAATGGATGCCTCATATGCAAATCCCTTATTGCAAAACTCAGGTAATAATGCAAATCCAAAATCAGGGAAATCGAAATGATCTCTTTTTATAAAAGAAAGGATTCCAATTGGTTGTTTTGAATTCAATTTTTCAATAACATTATATTCAAAATTAGGTGTGTTCAGAATTTTAGAAATAAAAGATTTTGAATCTTCAATTGTTCTAACACCCCTATCCCCTATATTTCTTATCCAATTATCTGTGTTCAACAATTGTAATATAAATTCAGCATCAGAATTCATTATAGAACGAATGATGGTTCTTTTAGTGAATATATTTTTTTCATTTTCTTCGATGATCCAAATATAAAAAAACGGTTACACTATTAAAGTATAACCGTTTTATCATTTTAAGTTGCCCTAACTGTGCTGTTCTCCAACCAATTCAAGGAAGATCTATCTAAACTCTTTGAATTAAAGGATTTTGTATATCCAAGGGAAATGTACAAACGCCTCAGACTAGGAGAGTTTGGATTACACCTATTTATACCAGTTAAGCCCTAAGGAAAACCCCTACTTAATAAATCTATAATGCTTTTTCTGTCAACACATTAGATAGAATATTTAGGGTTCAATGTATGCAATGTCTAATTATGCTGAAGTTTGAGGTTATATAATAGATACAAGAACTAGTGTCTAAATAAAAAACGATTCTAGAAAACCCACCCCCATGTTTAGAAATCATAGAATGTTTGAAAACTTTTGGCTTTTTACATCACATGGATAGTGAAAAAAGATGTGATTTGTTGCCAATATGTTGCCAATTAAGCAATAAAAAATCCGTAACATGATGTAAAACAGTCTGTTACGGATGATTAAAGTACCTTGGGTGGAAATAGACCCTATACATCTACAA
>JBKEHX010000089.1:0-6751 GCA_046711205.1 Flavobacteriaceae bacterium | reverse complement strand
TCACGCATCATATGGAAAGATAATTTATCTAATAAACGATTTTATCATATTTCAACAGATGAGGTGTTTGGTAGTTTAGGCTCAACAGGCAGTTTCACTGAAGAAACTCCCTATGACCCTAGATCACCCTATTCAGCATCAAAGGCGGCATCAGATCATTTTGTGCGGGCTTATTTTCATACCTACGGTCTTCCCGTAGTGCTTTCTAATTGTTCTAATAATTATGGCCCCGCTCAATTCCCAGAAAAACTCATTCCTTTATTTATCAAAAATATTGTTGAAAATAGACCATTACCTGTCTATGGCAAAGGAGAAAATATTCGCGATTGGTTGTATGTAGAAGACCATGTAGAAGCTATTGATGTTATTTTACATAATGGAAAACCGGGGAAGACCTATGCCATAGGGGGAAATAATGAAATACGGAACATTGATATGGTTCATGCCCTTATTGCTGTTACAGATCGATTACTGGGGCGCTCTAAAGGGAGCTCCAAGAAACTCATATCGTATGTAAGCGACCGATTAGGGCACGACTTTAGGTATGCTATTGATGCTTCTAAAATTAAGAATGATTTAGGTTGGACTCCAAAAACTAGTTTTGAAGAAGGAATTGAAAAGACAGTACAAGCAAATTTGTAAAAATTCATTACATTTAATTTAATCTAAACCCTCAAACTATTAAAACAGCTTCTTTGCATTTCGGATTATTACTTTTACGCATTGGTTTTGGGGCATCTATGTTAACGCATGGCTATGGAAAATTCACTAAAATAATAGGAGGAAATTTTAGCTTTGGTGATCCTATTGGAATTGGACCTACTGCTTCTCTAATTTTGTGTGCTTTTGCCGAATTTATTGCCCCAATTCTACTAGTTATTGGATGGAAAACACGTTGGTTTGCTTTGATAGCAGCTATAAACATGTTTGTTGCTTTTATCATAGCACATGATGAGGATCCCTTTTCAAAAAAGGAAAAATCATTTTTATTTTTAATTGCTTTTGTGGTACTCTATTTTACAGGTCCAGGAAAGTACTCCATCGACAGACAATAAGCTTTTCGGAGTGCTTGTTTTATGATTAAAATAATTATATATTTGCCGTCCATAAAAAGAAACTAATAATGTACGCAATTGTAGAAATAGCAGGGCAGCAATTTAAAGTTGCAAAAGACCAAAAGCTTTTTGTACATCGTTTAGCAGACAAAGAAGGAACGAAAGTTTCTTTTGATAAAGTATATCTGCTTGATGATGGGAAGAAAGTTACTCTTGGCGCCCCGGCTATCACTGGAGCTTCTGTAGAAGCAAAAGTGGTGAGTCATCTTAAAGGTGACAAAGTGATCGTTTTTAAGAAAAAACGACGTAAAGGATACCGTGTCAAAAACGGACATCGTCAAGCATTAACAGAATTGGTAATTGAAAATATCCAAGCATCTGGCGCGAAAGTGAAAAAAGAAACTGTAGCTAAGCCAAGTGAAGTGAAAGCAAAGCCAGTGGCTAAAAAGGCAGCGCCAAAAACAGCCGCTAAAAAAGTAGCACCTAAGGCACCCAAGGAAGAGGCTTTGGAATATACCAAAATGACGGTAGCTGAATTAAAAGCATCAGCTAAAGCAAAAGGTGTTGAAGGAATTTCAGCAATGAAAAAAGCAGATTTAATAGCTGCCTTATCTAAATAATAAACCTAAAACCATTGTATCATGGCACATAAAAAAGGAGTAGGGAGTTCGAAAAACGGAAGAGAATCAGAATCAAAACGCTTAGGAGTTAAGATTTTTGGAGGACAAGCAGCTCGCGCTGGTAATATTATCATCCGTCAACGAGGAACTGCGCATCACCCTGGTGAAAATGTATATCTTGGTAAAGACCACACCCTTCATGCAAAAGTGGATGGTTTGGTTAAGTTTACCAAAAAAAGAGATAACAAATCTTTTGTTTCTATTCTTCCTTTCGAGGCTTAAGAACAAGAAAATAGTTAACATCTAAACCTGCAGTGTATTGACACTTCAGGTTTTTTTATGGAGATAATCTGAACAATGAAATATTTTATTGAATTCCATTTTAGGAAATAAAGAATTAGCAAAGGGAGTCTTTATTGTAAAAGAACATAAAAAAAGCCGGTTACTATACCGGCTTTTTATTTTTCAACAAAGGCTATTTAATAACGATAATAATCTGGCTTGTATGGGCCTTTTACCGTTACTCCAATATAATCTGCTTGTTCTTTTGAAAGAGACTCTAATTCAATCCCTAAATGGTCCAGGTGAAGGGCCGCCACTTTCTCATCTAAATGCTTTGGAAGCATGTAGACTTTATTTTCATAATTACTGGAATTTAACCACAATTCAATTTGTGCTAAAGTTTGATTAGTAAATGAATTACTCATCACAAAACTAGGATGTCCAGTTGCACAACCAAGATTTACTAAGCGTCCTTCTGCCAGAACAATAATTTGTTTTCCTTCTTCCAGGGTGTATAAATCTACTTGAGGCTTGATTTCAGACTTTGATGCTCCATAGTTATCATTTAACCAGGCCATATCAATTTCATTATCAAAGTGTCCAATATTACACACAATAGCTTTGTCTTTCAAGGCAAGAAAATATTCTTTTTTCAAAATGTCTTTATTTCCAGTGGCCGTGCAAACGATGTCTGCATTTACTATAACATTTGAAAGTTTTTTAACCTCAAAACCGTCCATTGCCGCTTGAAGCGCACAAATTGGATCAATTTCAGTTACAGTTACAATGGATCCGGCTCCTTTAAAAGAGGCAGCAGTTCCTTTCCCTACATCTCCATAGCCACAAACCACAACGCGCTTTCCAGCAAGCATAACGTCTGTTGCTCTTCGAACAGCATCTACAGCACTTTCTTTACAACCGTATTTATTATCAAATTTTGACTTTGTGACCGAGTCATTTACATTAATTGCCGGCAGGGGTAAGGTTCCATTTTTAACACGCTCATATAAACGGTGAACACCAGTAGTCGTTTCTTCAGAAAGACCTTTGATTTCCGGGACCATTTCAGGGTATTGATCTAAAACCATATTGGTTAAATCCCCACCGTCATCTAAAATCATGTTAAGGGGTTTTTTATCTTCCCCAAAGTGCAAGGTTTGTTCAATACACCACTCAAATTCTTCTTCATTCATCCCCTTCCAAGCATATACAGAAATTCCTGCTGCTGCAATGGCAGCTGCTGCGTGGTCTTGAGTAGAAAAAATATTACAAGAACTCCAAGTAACGTCTGCTCCTAAAGCCACTAAGGTTTCAATAAGCACTGCAGTTTGAATAGTCATGTGCAGACAACCTGCAATACGCGCACCTTTTAGCGGTTGCGATTGCCCATATTCTTGACGTAATGCCATTAGCCCTGGCATCTCTTTTTCTGCCAATAAAATCTCTTTTCGACCCCATTCTGCAAGCGCAATGTCTTTAACTTTATAAGATAAGGGTTGTTTAGTTTTAGATTCCATAATCTGTATCTTTGTATTTTAGATTGCAAAGGTACAATCATTCTAAGCAATATCAAATGCCTTTAAGCTACAGTGAGAAAATACTAAATGACTTTCAAATTTGTGTTTGGCAAATTACTGAAGAGGAGGCTCTTTTGAGTGCAGGATTGTCTTTATCAACAGAAGCTTTAGAGCGCCTTTCGTTACGAAAAAACACAGTGCATCGAAAAGGATATTTAGCCATACGACAGTTACTTAAGAGGTGTGGTATAGCTCCTGAAACTCACCAATATGACAAGCAGGGAGTCCCGTATTTAACTGATGGTAGGTATCTCTCCATTACCCACACTAAAAATGTAGCCGCAATAGCTATATCTACCCTTCCTGTTGGGTTAGATTTAGAACACTATCAAGAAAGAATCAAAAAAATTGCCTCTCGATTTTTACACGAACAAGAAGCTAAAGATCCTTCTATAGTTGATAATATTAAATTTCTCACTCAAATTTGGACAGCCAAAGAAGCGCTTTATAAAGTTTTTAGAACCCCAGGAATTCATTTTAAGTCACAGCTTTTAATTGATCCTTTTCAGCCGAAAGCATCCAATGGAGTGGGACATATCATACACCAAGAAAAAGAATTGATATATAGACTAAACTTTAGATATTTTAAAGATTATTGTTTGACATTAGCCACACCAAAAACAACAGAAATATGAACCTATCCGTTGAACTCACCTTAATGCCTTTAAAGAAGGATTTCATACCTTCAATTAAAGGATTTATTAAAGCACTTCGAAATTCAGGATTTACCGTTTTAGAAAACCCATTAAGTACTCAAATTTATGGAGATTATGACGCTCTTATGGCGTTTCTTACCCCAAAAATAAAAACGACTTTTGAAGCAGAAGAAGCTGTAATATTACAATTAAAGTTTGTTAAAGGAGACAGAAGCCAGTATGCACCAGATTTTTAATTTTTTAATAGAACCCTATACTACTTATTATTTGCAGGATATTTTATTAGAAGCTATCGCAGTAATTTTAGGAGTTTCGAGCGTTTGGTATGCCAAGCAAAATAAGATAGCGGTATATCCTACAGGAATGATTTCTACAGGGATTTATGTGTATTTATTATTTCAAGCTGGATTAGTTGGAGATCTTATGATTAATGCATATTATTTTATAATGAGCATCTATGGCTGGTATTTTTGGACACGTAAAAAGGAGACAACATTTGTCAATCCAATAGCAATGATGAATACCAGTGAAAAGCGCTGGTGGTTTATTTTCTTTATGGCCATCCTCTTTTTTGTTTCAGGAATCTACCTTTTATTTGATAAATGGAAGGACTGGTCTGCACCAATTGACACCTTTACCACCGCTATATTTTTTATAGGAATGTGGCTTATGGCGCGAAAGAAAATAGAACACTGGTACTTTTGGATTGTTGGGAATCTTATTTCTATACCACTTTATATGTTCAAGGGACTCGGCCTCACGAGCCTTCAGTACCTTATCTTTACAGTTATTGCTATCTTTGGATACATCCAATGGAAAAGAATATTAAACAACAAAAAAGTAACTGCTTAAGGGTGGTCCTATTTGGTCCCGAATCTACGGGTAAAACAACCATGGCAAAAGCTCTTGCAGAATTTTATGAGACTGCTTGGGTGCCTGAGTTTGCAAGAAATTACCTTCAAAAAAAATGGGATAAAGACAATTCGATTTGTACCCTCAATGATTTACTAGTGATTGCAGAAGAACAAATAAAGGCTGAAAATAAGTCTCTTGAGAATGCTAATAAGGTTCTTTTTTGTGACACCAATGTTTTAGTGACTCAGGCATGGTCTGAAACACATTTTGATGGATATTGCGATGCTCAATTAAAAGAATGGGCCAATGCATTTCAATACGACCATTATTTTTTAACTGGAATAGATGTGCCTTGGCAAGCCGATGATCTTCGAGATAGACCAGAAGAAAGGAACCTGATGTTTCGTCATTTTGAATATCTTTTAAAACAAAAAAATGTCCCCTATTCCTACTTAACGGGGCCACATGAAACCAGATTAAAATCTGCTATTGAGGCCCTAAATCCTTTAATAATCCAAGGTATAAAATGATTTCCCAGGAAGACTATAAAAATATAATTTCTGAAGGACGCTCACCTGAGTTAGTAGAGCGCCAATTGGGATATCTAAAAAAAGGAATGCCTTCATTTTCTGATATTACACCTGCAAGGCTTTCAGATGGAATTAGAAGACTTTCAAAGAAAGAAAAATTCGAAACTCTAAGATTATATAAACAAGAAGAAGGTAACCGTCAATGGATGAAATTTATTCCCGCCTCAGGTGCATCAAGTAGAATGTTTTTGGCTTTTTTTGAATATTTGGAAGCTAAAGAAACCCCTAATTTTTCTCTTAACTCTTACCTTAAGACGGAAGCTGGAGCATTACTAAACCCCGTTTACATTAACTTAAAAAAACTTCCTTTTTATGGAACGGTTTCTGCTAAAATACCATTAAAAACTAAGGTTGATATAAGCACTCAGCAAGGTTTTTTTGAGGCATTTGTAAATGTTCTTTTATTTGATGAAACACTTCAATATTCGTCACTTCCAAAAGCACTTATTCCTTTTTTTGTAGATGAGCAAGGTGAAGAACTTACTCCTTTTGAAGCTCAACTTCTGGAAGCCATACAGATGATAAATAAGAAGGATTTAATCACACTTCATTTCACCATAACAAAGGAACATCGTCCATTATTTGAAGAGGTTGAGAAACATTTTAGAGAGCGAATAGCTCCAGATGTAAATTCCTTATTAGTAATTGAATACTCATATCAAAATAGATTATCAGACACTCCTTTTGTGGATGAAAATAATGTTTTTATTAGAGATAATAATGGAAACATTAACTTTAGAAGAGGTGGACATGGTGCACTTTTGGAAAATCTTAACCTTCTTGATACCGATTATGTTTGGATTAAAAATATTGATAACATTTTACTGACACCTAAAAATTCATCAAGTATAGAGTGGCAACAAATTTTGGCAGGTAAATTACTAACCATTCAAAAAGATCTTTTTAGGCACCTTGAGTCCTTAACTTTAGAGAAAGAAAATACTCCATTGAGACCCATTGAAGCATTTATTAAAACTCATTTTGATACTAATTATCAATTGAATACAGCGAATAAACTTCCTTATCAAAGCCTTATTGATTATCTCAACAGACCTCTTCGTGTTTGTGGTATGATTCTTAATAAAGGGTCTAAAGGTGGAGGTCCTTTTTGGAAAA
>JBKEHX010000088.1:0-6777 GCA_046711205.1 Flavobacteriaceae bacterium | reverse complement strand
TTGTATTGTTGTTATTAAAACTTAATATGCAGACATATGAACCTCAATCATATCGATAAGTTCTTTTACTTTCTCTTGCGATTTATCGTTAGGAGAACTTGTATTTCCTTTTGTTTGTTCTAATTGAGCTGCGTATTGAAGGGCACACATAGCAAGAACGTCTTGCTTATCTCTAACAGCATAATTTTTTTCGAGTTGTTGAATGGTGGTTTCGATTTTTTTTGCTGACACGCGAAGAGAAGCTTCCTGATCAGGATCTACAGAAAGGGGATATACTCTATTCGCAATTGTTAATTTTATTTTCAATAAATCACTCATATACTCAATTCATTTCTGATACTTGCTGAATACAAAAATCAACTTCTTTTATTAAACTGTTTATTTTACTTTTTGTTTCTTGGTTTCTTTCATTACTGCCGAGTAAATTATTGACAATTCTCAATGATTTGTTTTCACTTTCAAGGACGATAACCTTTTGCTCAATTGATTTAAATTTATCTTCTAAAATATCTTTTTGCTCTTTTAATTGAACTAAATCAAGGTGATTTCCTTTAAGCTTATTGAGTAACCCAATGATTTTTTCTTCTAAAATTGTAATCGCCGATTTACTTTCTTGCATTTTAATTCATTATAATAATCTACCCTAACAAAGTTATTCAATCTTTTTGAAATCAAACCCGAAGTTTACATAGTTTTAAAAATTTTAACAGATCCCTAAAAACACCTTTTTATTCTTTTAAAATACCAATTAAAAATTTGATTTTTTATCTTGCATATCTAAACATTACAACACTAAAAGAGTCGAATACAATGTTTTTAAAACGCTTTCTTATTATACTGTTTCTTTCTAGCGTATTAGTAGGTCAAGAAAAAAATAATTTCGTTGTTCCATTAGACATTCCCTTGAGACTTTCAGGAACTTTTGGGGAATTAAGAGGGAATCATTTTCATGCAGGAATTGATATTAAAACTCAAGGTCGACAAGGTTTTAAAATAAAAAGTGTGAAATCTGGTAAAGTAAATCGTATTCGTGTAAGCACAAGTGGCTATGGAAAATCTCTTTACATAGAACACCTTGACGGAACTACTTCTGTTTATGCGCATCTAAAAAAATTTGCTCCGAAAATTGAAGCCTATGTTAAAGAGAAACAATACCTTAAAGAATCATACACAATTCAACTTTTTCCTAAAGAAAATGAATTAACTGTTGATCAAGGTGAATTCATTGGTTATTCTGGTAATACAGGTGGGTCAAACGGACCTCACCTTCATTTTGAAATAAGAAACTCTTCAGATCAGAGTCCTATTAACCCAATGTTATTTCCAATTAAAATTGAAGATACACAGCGACCTCAAATTCAAGATTTCTACCTTTTTTCACTACAAGGTAACAACTATACAAAGAAAGAATACCCCCTTATTCGTAAAAATGATAGCGTCTATACTATTGCTACAATTAAAGCTGGAGGAATTCTTCATGTTGGACTTCGCCTTTTTGATAGACAAAATTATTCTTACAATAAAAATGGTATTTACAGAGCATCCGTTAGTTTAAATGGGAAAGAAGAATTCTCTTTAACAATGGATAAAATATCATTTAAAGATTCGAATATAATCAATTTAATGATTGATTATAAAACACTCAAAAAAGAAAAAAAAATGATCCAACGCTTTGCAGTATTGACAGAAACAAAATTCAGCTTTGTTGATTCAGAAAAATCCAATGGAGAAATAAACATTCAGCCTAATAAATCCTATCAACTTTTAATAGAAGTAACTGATTTTAAAGGAAACAGCAGCTATGTAGAGGCCTATATTTTAGGAATAATGCAACCTCAAATGCAACAAAAGACTACTACTAATTTAGTGAGCCCCAATAAGGCCTATTTGTATGAATTTGAATCAAGTACTGTTTATTTCCCAAAACAAGCTTTTTACAAAGAAGTATCTATTCATTCGGAACAAGTTGGAGATACCTTAAAGGTTGGAGAAGATTTTATACCGCTTAAAAAACCTTTTGAAATAAGTTTTAATTCTTCTAAAATGGATAGCCTGACCAGCGCTCAGTCCTTTATTGGCAAATTAGACACAAAAGGTAAACCTAAATTTTTAAGTAATAAAATAAAAAATAGAATGTGGGAAGCATCCTCAAAAACCTTGGGAAGTTTCATGATTAGCAGAGACAGTATTGCACCAAAAATAGCCCCTCTAAATTTTAGAAATAAACAATGGCTTTCCAACCATAACTTTTTAAAACTTAAAATAGATGATGATTATACAGGTGTAAAATCATATAGAGGTGAGATTAATGGCCAATGGATTCTCTTAGAATACGAACCGAAAAACAAAACATTAATTTATAATCTTAGTGACCTTACTTTTGACAAGGTACTTCATCAATTAAATGTTGAAGTCGAAGATTTTGTTGAAAATAAGACTGAGTATTCTATAGAATTTTATAGAAAAAAATAGAATTTATTAGATACGTTTACGCTGTAAATTCTTTTAAAACTTCTATTAGATAATCCACTTCTTCTTTAGAATTATTCATGGAGAATGAAAAGCGTAAAGAAGGCCAATCTTTTACAGGTGCCTGCTGTATGGCATTTAAAACATGTGAGCCTGAACTACTCCCCGACTGGCAAGCACTTCCTTTAGAGCATGCTATTCCTTTTAAGTCAAGATGAAAATCTAATAGCGTTGATTTTTCTTTTAAAATAGGTAACGCTACGTTAACCAAGGTAAAAGTGCTTCCCGTATCAGAACCAGAAAGACCATTAAAGACTGCCTTTGGAAAAAGTTTAATCAATTCTTTAATGAAATAATTCTTTATACCTAATACCTTCTTTTTTTCATCGGCTAGGTTAGCATAAGCAAGCTCAAGGGCTTTACACATACCTGCTATATTATGAACTGACTCCGTTCCTGCACGAAGTCCACGTTCTTGTAAGCCTCCGTGAATAAAGGGCTTAAGTCCAGAATTTTTACGAACAAAAGAAAACCCAATCCCTTTAGGACCATGAAATTTATGTGCTGCTGCAGATAAAAAATCAACTGGAAGTTGTTCCATATCAAATATATAATGTCCAATTCCTTGAACAGCATCTGTATGAAAAAGAGCATTGTTTTCATGACACAAGTCCCCTACTTCACTTAAATCTAATATGTTTCCTATTTCATTGTTTACATGCATTAAGGAAACTAATTTCTTAGAAGTATCTTTTTGTAATAAAGAAGCAAGGTGTTTTAAATCTACCGAACCATCTCCTTTAATGTTTACGAACAAAACTTCTATACCGTGCATTAGTTTTAAAGCATCCATTGCATGAAGTACTGCATGATGCTCAATAGAAGATGAAATGATGGTTTTGATTCCCAAATCCTTTACTGCACAATGTAATATCATATTATCAGACTCTGTTCCGCCGGAAGTAAAAATAATTTCTTGAGGAGCCGCATTTAATAATTTTGCAATTCCTTTTCTGGCAGTTTCTAGATTTGTTTTTGCCTTTCTTCCATATGCATGAACAGAGGATGGATTTCCATAGCAGTCTTCCATAACAGAAGCAATTACTTGAATTACTTCTGTTCTTAAAGGAGTAGTTGCTGCATTATCAAAATATATGTTCATTTCTTATAGGCTTAATGACTTTTACTTCTCAAATGCTTTGAGTGTTTTGGTAATGATAACAATACACTCATGAAGTTGTTCTTCGTTCATAACCAAGGGAGGGGCAAACCGTATAATATTTCCATGGGTTGGCTTAGCCAACAAACCATTCTCTTTCAATTGCAAGCAAATATTCCAAGCGGTATCACTTGTCTCTGTGTCATTAATTAGGATTGCATTTAACAATCCTTTTCCACGAACTTGCAACACAATAGTGCTTCCTTGAATGTACTTCTGAATGGCAGACCTAAAGAGCTCCCCTAAACGACGTGCATTTTGAGTTAACTTCTCATCACGTACAACTTCTAGTGCTTCCATTGCAATGCTACATGCCATCGGATTACCACCAAAAGTACTGCCGTGTTGTCCTGGTTGAATAACGTCCATAATTGGACTGTCACATAAAACTGCGGATACAGGATAGATTCCCCCACTAATTGCTTTTCCTAATATTAAAATATCAGGGCGTGTGTAGAATTTTTCCTGTTGCTCACAATGGCCAGCGCAAGAACAACTTCCACAAACAGCCAATAATGAACCCGTTCGACCAATTCCTGTTTGTATTTCATCTGCTATTAGAAGCACATTATATTCAGAACATAAAGCACGTGATTTACGAATAAAATTTTCATCTGGAGTAAACACTCCTGCTTCACCTTGAATAGGTTCGACCAGAAACCCTGCAACATTTGGATGCGTTTCTAAAATAGCCTCTAAGGCTTCCAAATCATTGTAAGGAATTGTAATAAAACCAGAAGCATGTGGTCCAAAATTAGTTTTTGAACCCGCATCACTTGAAAAAGAAATAATGGTAGAAGTGCGTCCATGAAAGTTTTGAGAACACACAATGATTTCTGCTTTATTAGAAGGGATGTTCTTAACCGTATACCCCCATTTTCGAGTAATTTTTATAGCCGTTTCTACCGCTTCGGCACCTGTATTAGATGGAAGTAACCTTTCAAAACTGAAATACTTAGTAACATATTCCATGTACTTTCCCAACTTATTATTGTGAAAAGCACGAGAGGTTAAGGTTAATACTTGGGCTTGGTTTTTTAATGCATCTATAATTCTAGGGTGACAATGACCTTGATTAACTGCGGAGTAAGCAGAAAGAAAGTCAAAATATTTTTTTCCTTCTACATCCCATAAATAAACACCTTCGCCACGTTCCAATACGACTGGTAATGGGTGATAGTCATGAGCGCCATGAGCATGCTCAAGTTCTATATATTGATCTGTTTTAGTGATCGTTTCCATTTTTAACTGATTTATTTGCCCTTTTTTAAGTGACCTATGATTTTAACAAATCAAAAGTAATCAATATCTCTTCCAAAAACCTAGCTTAAATAACGATTTATTTTATGAAGCCCGTTACATTTGCAAGATGTCAAGAAAAAGAATTGATCGGACTGAAACCGGATTGAAAGTACACGACATTAATGCAAAAGGCATGGGTGTTGCTAAAAATGAAGAAGGCGCTGTTTTTTTTATTAAAAACGTTGTTCCAGGTGATATTGTTGATGTGAAAGTTTATAAAAAAAGAAGGGGATATTTTGAAGCAGAACCCCTTAAATGGATTGAAACTTCTAAATATAGGACAACTCCACCTTGCCAGCATTTTGGAGTGTGTGGAGGATGTAAATGGCAACACCTAGACTATGCTGCTCAACTTTCTTTTAAAGAAAAAGGCGTGCTACATAATTTAAAAAATATTGGAAAACTTGACCTTCAACAAGTCCTCCCTATTCTCGGGGTAGAAAACCCTTACTATTACCGAAATAAAATGGAGTTTTCTTTTTCAAACAAACGCTGGCTAACCTCTGAAGAAATTTCTAGTAAAGAAGAAATTGAACGGAATGGACTAGGATTTCATAAACCCAATATGTGGGATAAAGTTGTAGATGTTAATCATTGTCATCTTCAAGCAGACCCTTCTAATGAAATTAGAAACGCTATCAGAACTTTTGCCATAAAGCATAAGCTTGAGTTTTACGATACTCGTGAACAAAAAGGATTTTTACGCACTTTAATGATTCGTAATACGCTAGCAGGAGAGGTGATGGTGTTGCTGCAATTTTATAAGGAAAATGTAGAAAAAAGAGAACAGCTCTTAAACTTTCTGAAAGAGCGTTTTCATTCAATCACTTCTCTTCTTTATTGTATAAATGATAAAGGAAATGACAGTCTTTATGATCAAGACATTGTTTGTTATCATGGACAAGATTTTATTACGGAACATCTTGGTAAATTACAATTTAAGATTACTGCTAAATCTTTCTACCAAACAAATCCGAAACAAGCAGAAGCTCTTTATGCTATAGGAAAAGAATTTGCAAACTTAAACGGAAATGAAACAGTCTATGACTTCTATACAGGCACAGGAACAATTGCACTTTCTATTGCAAATTTATGTGCTAAAGTAGTTGGTATTGAATCGGTTCCAGAAGCTATTGATGCTGCAAAAGAGAATGCCATCTTTAATAAAATTGACAATGTTTCTTTTGAAGTAGGTGACATGAAAGATTGCTTTAATGATTCGTTTATTAAAAGACATGGTAAAGCAAATGTTGTAATTACCGACCCACCCAGAAATGGTATGCATCTTGATGTGGTGAATCAATTACTGAAATTAGCACCAGAAAAAATCGTTTACATTAGCTGTAATAGTGCTACACAAGCTAGAGACTTAGAATTAATGAAAAACGATTATAGCGTTCTTAAAAGTCAAGCGGTAGATATGTTTCCACAAACCCACCATGTTGAAAATGTTGTACTTTTACAACGCAATGAAATCGATGAGTAACTTCAGTATAAAATTCTTTTTTACTTTAATATATGGGTTTCTCTTTTTCACATGTGAAAAAGATGATATCTGTATTTCAAGTGTGGATGAGTCACCCGATTTAGTTATACTTCTATTAGACAGTTTAAATCCGAAACAGAAAAAATCACCTTATGGATTTACAATTAGAGCTATCGGTAATGAAAAACCACTCCGAGAAAGTAGTGGTGATTCACTTGCACTTCCACTTAATTTTCAAGAGAATGCAACTCAATTTGAATTTGTTCTGAATGTAGGTAGTGAGAATGAAAACATTGATACC
>JBKEHX010000087.1:0-6852 GCA_046711205.1 Flavobacteriaceae bacterium | reverse complement strand
ATGTAATCTACTCGATGTCCTTGTTGTTCCAACTCAGCCTTAAAGTGTCGCATGGCTCTAAAAAAGGCAACTACTTTCTGAATATGATGCGTAACATAGTTGGTTTCTTGTTGCACCTCCATCATTACGTAGCACACAGAATCATCCACTTTATCAAACCAAGAATGGCTACTATTTAATTGATCGCCAAGTAGTAATCTTAAAGTCATTCAAACAAAATATTTTGCAACCAAAGTTTTTGATATTGCCCTTTAGGATCATAACGTTCGGCTTGCCTTTTTACATTAAACTTTCGGTCTCTAGGATCATTTCCTACACCAGCTAAATACATCCAATTCCCCCAATTACTATGCACATCATAATCAATAAGTTTATGTTCAAAATAAGCTGCTCCCATTCGCCAGTCCATCATCATGTTTTTTGCGAAAAAACTAGCCACATTTTGTCTCCCTCGATTACTCATAAAACCTGTTTTCTTAAGTTCAATCATATTGGCATTCACAAAAGGTTCAATCGTTTTTCCATTAATCCAATTTTGAAAAGACTTATGGCTTAAATTCCACGAATAATCTTTGGCTAAAATACCACCTAAATGAAATATAGAATTCCCATGTTTTAAAGAAATATATTTGAAATAATCTCTCCAAATCAATTCAAAAATTAGCCAATACGTTGAATCATTTTTATCAATCTCTTTTTCATAACGCATTACTTCCCAATAAATCATTCTAGGAGAAAGGGAACCATTGGCTAGCCATGGAGAAAACTTAGAACTATAATTTGTACCCATTAAACCGTTTCTGGTTTGCTTATAATAAGACAGACGCTTCGTATTCCAGAAATACTGATCTAAATGTTCACCGGCTGAAGCAGTTCCCCCTTTAAAAGGAAAGGCAGTATTTGGATGAGTTTCAAATGATGAAAACCCAAAATCTTCTAGGACAGGTATAGATGTGGTATCCTCTAATAAAGAGGTGTCATCTAAAATTTTAGGAGTTTCAATACATGCTTTAATCTCACTATACTTTTCACACTTCTTTCTAAAAGCAGTAAATACTTGTGGAATTGAGTCAACTTCCATTGGAATATCCTCTGGATGAAACAAAAACTGATCATAGTGGGAAATGATTTCAACCTTATCAGAAAGACGTTCACAAACAGCATCTGAAATTAATGTTTCTTCCTGTGTCCATTCTTTTTGAAAAAAAAGTGCTTTAGCTTCAAGCTGTTTAATCCAAAAGGGAATACCCTCTACGGCAGTTCTTTTTTCTACAATGAAAGAAATATTGTTTTGCTCTAACTCCCCTTTTAATGTATGTAGTGTCTCAAGAAGAAACTTTGCTCTAAACTGACCTGTTTTTTTAAATCCCCAAACGGAATCTTCATAATCCTTGGGTTCAAAAGTATAGTAAGCAACTACCCTATCGAAATCTTCACACGCCTTGAAAAAAGACTGCTGATTTTGAAAGCGTAGATCATTTCGTAACCATACTAAGGCTGTTTTCATGTGGATTTACATTTTTTACTACAATATTTTACTGCTTCCCAATCACGTTCCCATTTTTTTCTCCAACTGAATGGACGATTGCAAGTCAGGCATGTTTTTTTAGGAAGATTTTGTTTTAACACCCTTTTCATTATGCATTCAAGGCCTCTTTGTATACTGACAAACAACGTTCACGTGCAAACTTATGATCCACCATGGGTAAAGGATAATCTAGTTCCTGAAAATTAGGGACCCATTGCCGGATATACTTCAATTCTTTATCGAATTTCCTTACTTGCTCTGAGGGATTAAAAATCCTAAAGTAAGGCGCAGCGTCAACTCCACAGCCAGCTACCCATTGCCAATTCCCGACATTACTAGACATTTCATAGTCAAGGAGTTTCTCAGCAAAATAAGCTTCGCCCCAACGCCAATCAATTAATAAATGTTTACACAAGAAGCTTCCCACAAGCATTCGCACTCTATTATGCATAAAACCCGTTTGATTTAATTCACGCATTCCTGCATCAACAAGAGGGAAGCCAGTTTCACCTGCACACCACTTTTCAAAATCTACTGGATTATTTAACCATTCAATTCTATCGTATTGGGGCTTAAAACTTTTTTGAGGAGTATGTGGAAAATGCCATAATATTTGCATAAAAAATTCACGCCAAATCAATTCTTTTAAAAAGGTGTTATTAGAACGTAAAGCAGCTTTTTCAACTAAGGAACGAATACTTACGGTACCAAAACGTAAATGGGCACCTAAACGTGAGGTTTTATCTAATGCAGGGAAATTTCTGGTTTCTTCATATGAATCAATAATTTCATTATCAATAATATATTGAGGTTGTGCAATTGGACTTTTTTCAAATCCTAAATCAGTAAGCGAAACTTCGAGCAGGGATTTATTTTCTTCTAAATTACCTAAAGAAGTTTCTGAAGGATAAAATTGTACTGGATTTTCCGCTAAACGTTCAAGCCATTTTTTTGAAAATGGGGTGTACACTTTATAAGGAGTACCATCATTTTTAACGACTTCATCTTTCGCGAAAATTACTTGATCCTTATACGTTTCAAAAGTAATGCCTTCTTTTGCCAATAGTTGCTTAATTTCACTATCTCGCTTGGTGGCATAAGGTTCATAATCTTCATTACAAACTACTTTTTCTATGGGCCATTTTTTTATTAATTCTGAAAGAATGGTCTTCGGGGTACCATGAAGTTTTTCTACAATACATTTGTTCCTCTTCATAGCAAAATCGATTGCACCCAAGGCTTTTAAAATCATTTCAAGACGTGCATCTTGTTTCGGTAGTTTTTTAAGAATTTCTGTGTCAAAAATGAAAATGGGAAGTACTTTATTCTTCCCCTTCAAGGCATGAAATAATCCACAGTTATCTTGAATCCTAAGATCTCTTCTGAACCAAAATAACGTGAATTTTTCCATTAATATTTTTAAGTTTTTAAATTCCCGATACCACCGTCTATTTGTAATATTCTTCCAGTCATCCAACTACTTTCATCTCCCAACAAAAAGGCGGTTGCTTCAGCTAGTTCTTTAGCTGTGCCCACTCTTCCTAGTGGATGGCGCTCGTTAGCTTTTTCCATCTTAGCATCATTGTTTAAAAACTTTGAAGCTAAGGGAGTGTTAACAAGTGAGGGTGCAATTGCGTTTACTCTAATTTTTGGAGCAAACTCAGCAGCCAATGATCTTGTTAACCCTTCAATGGCTCCTTTAGAAGTAGCGACAGAACTATGGAACGGCATCCCAGTTTGTACAGCAACAGTACTGTAGAAAACAACTGAAGACTGACTACTTGCATTTAGTAAACCAAGGACCGCTTTCAAGGACTTAATTGCACCCATAACATTAATCTCAAAATCATCTGTAAAAGCTTCTACTTTTAGACCCTTAAAAGGACGTAAGTTTATGGAACCTGGGCAGTAGACAAAACCATCTAAAAATTTCGGTAATTGCGACGTATCTAAAGTATCAACTGTGGCGTCAAAAGGGATGTGTTTAACCTTCAAGTCAGTGGTTCCTTCACTAGATCTACTTGCAACATAAATATTATTTTCTGGTGATAATAATTTAGCTAAAGCATGGCCAATCCCTGAGCTTCCGCCGATGATTAATATGTTTTTATTTTTCATTAAGTGTATATTTTCCAAAAAGATTAATAAGTGCTTTTTCTCTGTATTCGAAAATCTCTTTTAATTTAGGTGCAACAATAATCGGGTGCGCTAATTGACCTAAAATACCTAAAGGAATTTTATAATCAATGATATCGATCATCTCAACTCCATTTTTTATGGGATTAATAAAATGTTTATGGTGCCAAAGTGAGTAAGGTCCAAAACGCTGCTCGTCTACAAAATAATTTCCTTCATCAACATGTGTGATTTCTGTAACCCATTTTGTGGGAATGTTTAATACAGGTGTAACAATGTATTGTAATATTTGCCCTGCATACATTTTTTCTGCAGCCCCTTCTATAATATTAAACCCCATATAGTCAGGTGTAATTCGTTTTAAATTTTTTGGATCCGAAAGGAAATCCCAGGCCTCTTTTTGAGAAATTGGAAGGTTTTGAACCGTTTTCAGACGATATATTTTCATAGTCTTTAAATATAGAAATCGAATTTACTAAATGTTTAAGTATTACTCCTCTATGTTAAACAATAAATTATTTATATTATTTTAATATTAAAAGAAATGATATTAAAACAAGTTAAAAAATTATATTTGATAAACTAAAAAATTGCATCATGAAACAATTAAAGTATTTAACGCTTTTAGTTTGTTCTTTGGGATTTGCTCAAATTCAAACTCCACAGGCAAGTCCAATAAGTAAAATTCAACAAACCGTTGGATTAACAGAGGTGACAATTGAATATTCAAGACCTGCCATGCGCGGAAGAACAATAATGGGAGACTTAGTGCCTTATGGAAAACTATGGAGAGCGGGTGCAAATAAAAATACAATTATTAAATTTTCGGATGATGTTATTGTGGGGGGTAAATCTATTTCCGCAGGAGACTATGCTCTTTTTATTCGTCCAGGAGAAACATTATGGGAAGTTTTTTTCTATACAAAAACTAATAATTCAGGGCTTCCGAAAAAATGGGAAACTTCAGCGATTGCGGCTGTAGTTGAAGTAGCTCCAAATACAACAGAAAACACATCGGAATCCTTTACGATTTCAATTGATAATTTAAATAATAATGGGGCTACCCTGAGCATTAAATGGGAAAATACTCACGTTAGTATTTCTTTTGAAGTGCCTACAAATGAAAAAACAATGGCATCCATAAAGGAAACAATGAAAGGGACTCCTAAAGCAGGAGATTATTACAGTGCTGCTATTTATTATAAAGAAACAGGGAGGAACTTAAAGCAGTCCAAAAGCTGGATTGCAAAAGCGATTAGTATGGACGACGGAAAATACTGGATGTACCGTCAACAATCACTTATTCTTGCTGGATTAATGGAAAAAAATGCTGCTATAGAAGCTGCCAAAATCTCTTTAAAACTAGCAGAAGAAGCTGGTAACAATGACTACATTCGCTTAAATACTAAGTCAATTGAAGAATGGTCGAAGTAAAACATAAAACCTTAAAATCAAACCACCTTTGGGTGGTTTTTTTTTGTCTTTTTTATAAAGTACTTTTTATATGAAATATTTAAAATCAATCCAAAAATAACGAGAAAAGTACCTAGAAGCTGAAAAAAATCATATTGTTCTGATAATACAAAGGCACCAAATAGCAAGGTGAATAATACCTCAACATATTTAAAAGGGGCAATCATGTGTACCTCTCCATTTCTGAAGGCTTTGGTCATAAATAACTGTCCAAAAAATCCAAAAAAACCTAAACTAAGTAAGAGAATTAGATCTTGCTTTGAGGGAGACCTCCAAGAAAAAAAACTTCCAATTCCTCCCACAATTGTCGCTATTAGCATAAAATAATGAACCACCACTAAAGGATGATCTCCTTTCCCAATTTTAGCTATTATAATATAAACGATTGCGGAAAAAAATGCCGCTAATAAAACCAGAAGCACTCCAAAATTTGATCCGGAACTATCATAACTTTTTATAAGAAACACTCCTGCAAACGCCATAAAAAAGAAACCCAACTGAATGGGCTTAATTACTTCTTTAAGAAATATTACAGCCAATAAAGCAGCAAAAATAGGCGATATATAACGTAGCGTTACTGCACTCCCAATGGAAATATAATGCAAGCCCCAGAAAAATAAAATCATGGAGGTGACTCCTACTAAAGATCTAAGAATTAATAATACTTTCTGATTTCCCCATTGAGGAATACCTTGATATTTCAAAAAACCATAGGTTATTACTAAAGACCCTAACGACCTAAAAAAAACTAATTGAAAGGTTGAAAAATTCACTAAATACTTTACGGTAGCATTCATCAAAGCAAATGATAATGTACTAAGTAACATGTATTTTACTGCTTTGTAAAAAGTTGAATTCAAAGATTAATAAATTTTTTGTAAATATGAACAAATGGATTGGTTTTGTCTACGTTTTCTTACAAGATAAAATATGTAGTATCTTCGAAATTCATTTCAGAAAAAGATAAATTTTGGGTACACTTTCCCTTTTTGATTTTGTGATTGCTTCTTTTTGTTCCTTTTTACTTGGAGTTTCAAAATCTGGAATTAAAGGAATTGCCGCATTAATTGTAACCGGTTTTGCCTTATTGTATGATGCACGGAATTCTACAGGTGTAATAATGCCTCTTTTATTAGTGGGAGATGTGTTTGCGATTACCTACTATAAAAGACATGTGCAATGGAAATATATTGTCAAATTATTACCCTGGATGATAGCGGGTGTTCTTTTGGGTGTACTAGGTGGGAAATTTATTTCAGAAGATATTTTTAAATATGGAATGGCTACTATTATCATTTTCAGTGTTGCCCTGATGTATTATTGGGAAAATAAAAAAGACAAAACAATACCAACGCACTGGAGCTTTGCAAGCTCAATCGGTATTATAGCTGGATTCACTACCATGATTGGAAATTTAGCAGGTGCTTTTTCAAATATTTATTTTTTAGCAATACGCCTTCCTAAAAATGCTTTTATTGGAACTGCAGCATGGCTTTTCTTTTTAATAAATACGTTTAAATTACCTTTTCATATTTGGAGCTGGAAAACAATAAATGAGGTTTCTATTTTAAAAAGTATAGAACTGATTCCTTTTTTGTTTATTGGATTATTCTTCGGGGTCTTTATTGTGAAGAAAATTAAAGATGATAACTACCGTAAACTCATTTTACTTTTTACTGCAATGGGTGGTATTGCAATTTTATTTAATTAAGCGG
>JBKEHX010000086.1:0-6897 GCA_046711205.1 Flavobacteriaceae bacterium | reverse complement strand
ATCGGTGCAGATGATTCAGTTACAATCATTTGTTGGGGAGCGCTTAGGACAGGCATTTTTATACCTAGCATTTCGGTGATTTTACTACTCCATCCTCCAGCAGCATTTACTAGATATTTGCTTTTTATAACACCCCTATTAGTTTTAACTAAAAAATAATGTTTTTCTTTCTCAATGGATAATACTGTTGTTTCAAGATTATATTTTGTGCCGAGTCTTTCTGCTTCTTTGGCCAAGGCAGGTGTTGCTAGCATTGGGTTGATTTTTCCTTCTCCAGGGCAATAAGCAGCTGCAAGGATATTTTTTGATACATGAGGAATATGGTTTTTAACATCTTCTCCACCAATTAATACTGTTTCTATTCCAGCTTTATTTTCGGCAGAAATTTTCTTTTTTAAGAAAGCAATATCTTCATCGTTTTCAGCAACCATTAATCCCCCTGTTATTTCAAGTTCAAAATCACTTTTCAAGTCTTTTTCAAGTTGCTTCCAAAGTTCAATTCCTATTTTTTGTAAAATTAAAGATTTTAGTTGGGGTGATTCTTTTTTTTTATTCGTTTCAAAATCGAAAGATAACAACTGTAAGTGTAAGCTGCCAGCATTATTTCCGGATGCTTGACTGTTTAAATAATTAGCTTCAATTAAATTGTTTTCTATTCCAGACTTTGATAAAAATAAAGAAGTTGAGACCCCAATAGCACCTCCTCCGATTACTATTACGTCTGTATTTGTAATTTTATTGGAATTGGAACGATTATTTTGAGTAAATCTTTTAGGCTCTCTGAGCGTCACAGGTTGTGGCTTATATCCTTTCCATTCAGGATGTTCCTTTAACATGGAAGATATTGGAAATGGTTTTATTGGAAATTGAGGCGAAAAAGATTCGTAAACATTCTCTGTAATATTTAATTCCTTTAATTTTTTTAACAACATATTTGCACAATATCTACCTTGGCACCGTCCCATTCCAGCTCTACTGAGACGCTTGATAGATGATAAATCTTTATAACCATCTTCCAATATAGAGTCTATTTTACCCGATGTAACATTTTCACATCGGCACAGAATGGTATCCTTATTAGCAATACTTGAATGTATGTCTTCAGATTTAAAAACTGACCAAATTGCTTTTTGGAATTTATATTTTTTTACAAGTGTATTTTTGGTATTATTAAGTGATTTAGATACATCATTATTTAACTTAAAGTCTTCTAAAATTATATTACCTGCAATTTCCCCCTCATATATAGCTACATGAGCTCCACTAATATCTCCACTATCACCTATTACAAAAACTTCTTTTATAGATGTCCGTCCATGTTTGTTACAAATTATTTTTGAAACTCCAGGACCTTTATACTCATGTTTACATCCCAACATTCGAGGTAATTCATTATTAGGCAAGAAACCGTATCCCACACATAGAGTATCAGCTGAGAATTCAATCTTTTTTTTCATGTCCAATATCCCTCCGTTTAAAATAGGTGAAACTACTATACGAGAAGGGTTTTCTCCAATGATTTCACTCACATGATGTTTGAAATAAATTGGAACACGATTAAGTTTTAATTTTAAAATATATGCTGCCCCCTGAAACATCAATTTGGGATCGTAAAACATCGATTTTAAAAGACTAATCGTTTTATAAGGGAAGGGGTTGGGTGATGCTTCAATTACTGCAATAATGTTTGCACCATTATCTATGAGTTCGGAAGCAAGTTGGAAATTAAGAGGGCCATTTCCTGCTATTACAATTTCTTTTCCTGCCTTTATTCTGTAAGATCTCAACAGGCTTTGTGCAGCGCCGGTTGTTATAACACTTGTACTTGTCCATCCTGGAAAAGGCCTTGCAATTTCATAAGCACCTGTACAAATAACTAGTCTTTTTGTACTTATCAATTCAATCTTCTCATTACACAAAAGACTTATGTTGAGATGATTATCTGAAATTATCTCTGAGGTAATTACAGTATTCTCTAACTTAAGTTCTATGTTACTATTTTGAATCTGCTTAATTAATTCACCGCCTCTTTTATATTGATAGTCATTTATTGAATTATTCCTAAGTGAATGTGATTTGGCTAATTGTTTAAAATATTGTCCTCCTAGACTTGAACGTTCATCAATTATAACTACTTTTAATCCTTTACCTATTAAAGTCTTTGCTGTCATCAAACCTGCTGGTCCTGATCCTATAATTACTATATCAAACTTTTGATCGGGATCGATTTTGTATTCAGACACTATTGGAGGAACAGGATTATGAGGAGTTTTATAGTCAAGTGATACTACAACTATTCCATCTTTTGCCGATTCTAAGCATGCTTTCTTCCCAGAAATACCATCTACTGTGACAGCACACTCATAACAAACACCCATTCCACAAAAAAAACCTCTTTCATCGCCACTTTTAGAATTTCTTAGCCCCTTTATACCATTAGAATAAAGCAGTGCAGCTATGGATTGACCTTCAAATCCGCTTACTGATACCCCATTAAAATTTAATTTAATGGGCTTTCCTACAATTTTAAATCTGGTTTCTTTTTTTTTTAAAAAACCCCACATATGAAATAATTTTTGCTAAATATTTTTATAACCTAAAATATAACCAATAGCATTTTCAAGCACCAATGCACTTTCTGTCATTGTACTTAAAACTATCGATTCATTTGCAGAATGTCCTTCTTTATCTATACCAGGCCCAAAACTAACTATTTCTATATCGTCATCAGAAAAATAACGGCCATCACTTACACCGATTGCATTAGAAAATTTGATTGGGTGGCCAACAATTTTTCTATATGATTTAGAAATATTTTTAACAATTACTGAATCTTTTTTTCCTGAAAAACCATTTGTTCCACGCAATTTCTTTACACTGCAATATTTTTTTGACTCTGGACAATTTTCAATAATTTCTATCATTTCATCAAAAGAATTATTATAGTCTTCAGTTGGCAAAAGCCGCCTGTCTATTTCTGTTCGGCAAAGATTCGGTACTACATTAGTATTTATTCCTCCTTCAATTTTTCCAATATTTATAGTAGATCTCATGCCTCTAATTTCTCTTTTTCCCAGTCTTTTAGACATTTCTTTTTCTAAATGATTACAGATACGTACCATACGGTTGATAGCATTATCTCCAAATTGAGGCTCTCCTGCATGAGCAGATTTCCCTGAAGTAACAATTTCGACCCAGAGGACCCCCCTTTCTTCTATAATTAGACTATTATTAGTTGGTGCACCAAGGATAAGGATATCCGGAGAAATTGCTTTTATATTTCTCAAAAATGCTGTTCCATTTGGACCAAGATTTTCCTCATCGGCAACGAAACTAAATGTGACATTCCCATGTAATGGACCTCCTTTTTTGGCAATCTGTTTTGCAACCCACAGTTGTACAGCCCCACTTCCCTTACAATTAACTGCTCCTAATCCGGAGAGATTGTCAGTAGCAACTATTGACTCAAAAGGGTTGTGGTTCCAATTTTCTAGTTTGCCTGGCCCAACAGTGTCTAAATGAGTATTTAAGACCAACGATGGAGAACCCTTACCCATTTCAGCGACTATATTTACTAATCCTTTTTCGTTCTCATAAAGTGCAACAGTGTATCCACAATCTTTGAGGATATGATATATATAATTTGAAATATCTGTAGTATCTCCTGGTGGAAAAGAGGTATCAAAACTGATTAATTTTTTTAGTTCTTTTGTTAAATTCTCTTTTATATGCTTCTTTTCAATATCCATAAAACTTATTTTAGAAAACTTTATTTTCAATTCTTTCTAACAAACTTCTTTTATCAAATGTCTTTGCTGGTAATGGCAAATCACTTTTTAAAAAAATACCATGATCCTTTTTCGCTGTTAAAACGCCATTATCAATAATTAATTTTCCTCTAGATAATACAGTTTTTGGCCAAGCTTTAAATTTCATACCTTCATAAGGAGTATAATCCACATTATGATGTAGCATTGAATTTGATAAAGTAAAATTCTTTTTTGTGTCCCAAATTACTAAATCTCCATCACTCCCTGGTGCAATAGTTCCTTTTCGTGGGAATAAACCATAGATTTTCGCTGGAGCAGTTGATGTTAATGACACAAAGGTTTGGATATCTATTTTATTTTCAAGAACTCCTTTAGACATTAGAAGTGGCATTCTTGTTTCAATTCCTGGCAAACCATTTGGAACATTACAAAATTTAGTTTTAGAACCTTCAACTTGTTTTCCTTGATCATCATCAAACCTAAAAGGAGCATGGTCTGAGGAAAATACTTGAAAAACTCCAGTTTTTATTCCTAACCAAATTTTTTCTTGATCCTTTAAAGTTCGTGGAGGAGGGCTACAAATGTATTTAGCCCCCTCAAAACCTTCTGATTCAAGATCATTAGCGGTTAAAAACAAATATTGCGGGCAAGTTTCTGCATAAATATTTAACCCTCTAGACTGAGCATTTTGAATTTGAATCATTGCTCTTTCGCTTGAAACATGAACAATTAATATTGGAACGTCTATTAATTCTGACATTGAAATAGCACTATGAGTTGCTTCGTCTTCCATAATTATAGGCCTAGAAACAGCATGATACTTTGGTGCAATTTTTCCAGATTCTAACAAAAGTTTGGTAAGCCAAGTTATACATTCATCATTTTCAGCATGTATCATGACCATTGCGCCATAAGTTCTTGCAGTATCCAAGACCTTCAAAATTTCAAGGTCATTAAGTTTCAATTCTTCATAGGTCATATAAATTTTAAAATGTGTATAACCACTTTTTATCAAATCAGGTAATTCTTTATTCAGAATTATTTCAGATGGATCAGTTAAGATCATGTGAAATGCATAATCAACAATAGAGTTACCACAAGCTTTCACATGATATTCATCTATCGCTACTTTGATGCTTCCCCCTTTTTTTTGTAGTGCAAAAGGTATTATAGTTGTTGTGCCTCCAAATGCCGCAGAGATTGATCCAGTTTGAAAATCATCTGCAAATACAGAGTTATCATTTGTGGGCTGATCCAGATGACAATGCCCATCCACTCCTCCGGGTGTTATAATATTGCCCTCCGCATCAATTGTTTTTTTAGCATTGCAATTAATATTGCCTATTTGAAATATTTTTCCATTATTCACTGCTATATCTGCTTTGTAAAAGTCAGACGCTGTTGCAATATTTCCATTTTTTATTAACAAATCACATGTTGACATGATAATTCTTTTATTTAAATTTTAAATTATTCTTTTCGACTACCTCTTTAACCCAATTCAATTCTGAACCAGATAATTTTATTCTTGGAGGTCTTGGAGGTCCAACATCTAGCCCCATTATTTTTAATGCTGCCTTAGTAGCCGTAGTATAACGATGTTGTCCTACTAATTCTATTATAGGTAAAATATTTTTATAAATACTTCTTGCTTCATCAATATCTTTGTCAATAACACTGAGTTTAAATAATTTAGCAAATTCTGAAGGCATTATATTAGAACCTACAGATACCCAACCCAAAGCTCCATTTAAAAAGGATTCATAGCCCATGATGCCACCAAAAACTGTCATCTTGTCTTCACACAATCTTATAATATCTCTTACCCTAGTAACGTCCATTGTTGATTCCTTTATGTAAGAAACATTATCAATTTCAGACATATGTTTTACAATATTAGGCGTAAGATCTACATTCGCCGTTGCTGGATTGTTATATATCATGATTGGAATTGAAATTGAATCAGCAATTTTTTTGAAGTGAATAAATAATTCATTTTCTGTAGGTGTGCTGTAAAAGGGGGGTATTATCATTACTCCATCTGCTCCAAGTGACTCGGCATCACGACTATATCTTATAACATCCCATGTATTCTCTGCACCAGTTCCAATTAGAACAGGAATCTTCCCATCCGTCCTATCTATAATTGTTTTTGAAACGTTATAACGTTCCTCTTCATTTAAAGATAGGAATTCTCCCGTGCTCCCTAAGCCAATTAGACCGTGAATACCTTGTCTAATTTGCCAGTCAATAAATTTTTCTAAAGAATCGAAATTAATTTTAAAGCCATCTCCTGAAAATGGAGTTATCATTACAGTAAAGGTTCCCCTAAATTTTTTCATTTTTGTAGGTTCATTTTTTTTAGATAATTAAACTTATAAATTATTTGATAATTTAAATTCCTTTTTTATAAATTTTCCATTAGAAATTACTCCTGAAATTGATTCACCATCATTGCAAAGTAATCCTAATTCTTTTAAGGGATCACCGTCCACAATTATTAGATCCGCATAAGCACCACTCTTTATTACCCCTAGTAAATTTTCCATTCTTAAAATTTCAGCATTTATAATTGTTATATTCTGGATAGTTTCAGCGTTAGAAAGTACTTCATTATGTATCAATAAACCCTCAGGCTGGTAATATTTTGGAGACCAACACAAATCTGATCCGTATCCTATTTTAACATTAGCTCGCTTTGCAATATCTAATGAACGAAGTCCTGCATCTAAAACTTGCTGGTTTTTCCTTTTATTATGTTCTTCCCATCCAAAAGATACGCCGTGTTCTGCATCAGCTCTATATGTGACCAAGGTTGGAACAAGAAACGATTTATTTTTATACATTATTGATGCTGAATCTTCCTGTATAAAATTTCCATGTTCAATAGTCCTAATACCACATTCCGAAGCCCTTTTAATACCTTCATTATTATAAACATGTGACATAACATAACGGCCAGCTCGAGTTGCTTCGTCAACAATAGCCATTAATTCTTCCATAGAGTACTGCAAATTGTTAAGTTCATCTGCAGGAGAACTTACTCCTCCTCCAGCCATGATCTTGATCTGATCAACTCCTTGACGAATTTGTTCCCTAACAGCTTTCCTAACTTCATCAACTCCAT
>JBKEHX010000085.1:0-7299 GCA_046711205.1 Flavobacteriaceae bacterium | reverse complement strand
TATGATGTCCAACTTATTGGAGGAATTGTTTTGCATCAAGGTAAAATTGCTGAAATGCAAACAGGTGAAGGAAAAACACTTGTAGCTACCCTTCCTCTATATCTGAATGCGCTTACCGGTAAAGGAGTACATTTGGTGACTGTAAATGATTACCTCGCAAAAAGAGATAGTGCATGGATGGCTCCAATTTTCCAATTCCATGGAATGAGTCTAGACTGTATTGATTACCACGCGCCAAACAGCCCAGAGCGTCGCAGAGCATATCAAGCTGATATTACCTATGGAACTAACAACGAGTTTGGCTTTGACTACCTAAGAGACAACATGGCCAATACAGCTGAAGATCTTGTTCAGCGTAAACATAATTATGCAATTGTTGATGAAGTAGATTCTGTTTTAATTGACGATGCGCGAACTCCTTTAATTATTTCTGGACCTACACCAGAAGGAGACCGGCATGAATTTGATGTATTAAAAACTAATTTAGGCAATCTTGTTTCAAAACAAAGAAGTTTATTGACAAGCGTTTTAGCGGAAGCAAAAGCAAGAATAAAAGAAGGTAACAGTGAAGAAGGAGCCATTCTCTTATACAGAGTATTTAGGGGTTTACCAAAAAATAAAGCGCTTATTAAGTTTTTGAGTGAAGAAGGAATAAAACAATTACTTCAAAAAACAGAAAATCACTACATGCAAGACAACAATAGGGAAATGCCCAAGGTTGATGCAGCTTTATATTTTGTTATTGACGAAAAAAATAATCAAATTGATTTAACAGAAAAGGGAATCGAGGCTCTTTCTGATCAAAACGAAGACAAAAACTTTTTTGTTCTACCTGATATTGGAGGAGAAATTGTAAAAATCGAAAAACAAGAGCTTGAAGCAAAAAAAGAAGCTGCTTTAAAAGAAACTCTTTTTAAAGATTTTGATATTAAAAGTGAGCGTATTCATAGTATGAACCAGTTACTCAAGGCCTACACGCTTTTTGAAAAAAATGTGGAATATGTGGTCATGGAAAATAAAGTTAAAATTGTTGATGAACAAACGGGACGTATAATGGAGGGACGTCGTTATTCAGATGGCCTGCACCAAGCTATTGAAGCCAAGGAAAGTGTAAAGGTTGAAGCGGCTACTCAAACATATGCCACCATTACACTTCAAAACTACTTCAGAATGTACCAAAAGCTTTCTGGAATGACCGGAACTGCCGTTACTGAAGCTGGAGAGTTTTGGGAAATATATCAGTTGGATGTTATTGAAATACCAACCAACAGACCTATTTCACGTAAAGATGATGATGATCTGATTTATAAAACTAAACGTGAAAAATATAATGCAGTAATTGAAAAAGTAACGGAACTCTCATTAGAAGGAAGACCCGTATTAATCGGAACTACGTCAGTTGAAATTTCTGAATTACTTAGTAAAATGCTTAGTATACGAAAGGTAAAGCACAATGTATTAAATGCTAAAATGCATAAAAAAGAAGCTGATATTGTTGCGGAAGCTGGAAATCCAGGAATTGTTACTATTGCGACCAATATGGCTGGAAGGGGAACAGATATTAAACTTTCACAAGTAGTAAAAGATGCAGGTGGTTTAGCCATTATTGGAACTGAACGACATGATTCACGTCGAGTAGACCGTCAGCTTCGTGGAAGATCTGGCCGCCAAGGAGATCCAGGTAGTTCACAGTTTTATGTATCGTTAGAAGACAATTTAATGCGTCTATTTGGATCGGATCGAGTTGCGAAAGTAATGGACAGAATGGGACTTGAAGAAGGTGAAGTAATTCAACATTCCATGATGACAAAGTCTATTGAGCGTGCTCAGAAAAAAGTTGAGGAAAATAACTTTGGTATTCGAAAGCGTCTTTTGGAATATGATGATGTAATGAGTGCACAAAGAGAAGTTATTTATAAAAGAAGAAAACATGCCCTACAAGGATCTCGTTTAAAATTAGATGTACTTAACATGTTATTTGACACCTGTGAGGAAATTGTTTTAAATAACAAAGATGCAAGTGATTATAAAAACTTTGAGTTTGAAATAATCACTCATTTTTCAATGACGGCAACAATTTCTGAGGAGGAGTTTGCAGATGATTCTGAAAATGCCTTAATTACAAAACTTTATGAGGCACTCTTAAAACACTATCAAGAAAAAACAGAATTGAACGCACAAATGGCGTATCCTGTTATTAAAGAAGTTTATGAGCGACCAGGTAATAAATTTGAACGAATTGTTGTTCCCTTTACTGATGGAGTAAAGTCATTAAATGTGGTTACCAATCTTAAAGAAGCCTATGAAAGTAATGGTAAACATCTAATTGAAGACTTTGAACGAAATATCACACTTGCTTTAATTGATGATACATGGAAAGTGCATTTACGTAAAATGGACGAGTTAAAACAATCTGTTCAGCTTGCGGTTCACGAACAAAAAGACCCCTTATTGATTTATAAATTTGAGGCTTTTGAATTATTTAAATCTACGCTGGGGAGCTTAAATAAAGAAGTGTTATCCTTCTTAATCAAAGGGGGACTTCCAAACCAAAGTCCTGCAAGTGTTCAAGAAGCTAAACGTGTAAAAGCAAATAAAAGCCTTAATACTTCAAAGGATGAAGTTTTAAACACAGAAGAATTAGCACAACGTAACAGAACTTTTGGATCTGGAGCGAGTCAAGCAGGTAAAAAAATGATTGAAACCATCACTAGGGAGCAACCTAAGATTGGAAGAAATGAAAAGGTTACCATCAAAAATGTTACTACCGGCGAGACTAAATCTGTTAAATTTAAACAGGCAGAGCCCCTTTTAAGAGAAGGTAGCTGGGTCATTAGTTCTTAATTTCCTATTTTTATAAAAAAAGTAGTAAGTATGGAAGCGTATGCTGCTGTTTTATTGTGGGTAATTCCGATGTTTTCTATACTTTTAGTCAGTGAATTTCTATATGGTCATTTTACAAAAAAACAAACCTACACTTTTATGGATACCATAGCTAGTTTGAGTTCTGGAATATCTATGGTTATTAAAGATGCTTTAGGGCTAGCTTTAATATTGATCTCATATCCATTCATACTAAAAAATATTGGTTTCTGGAAGCAAGAAAGTACATTAATCTTATTTATTACTGCATTTATATGTATTGATTTTGCTCAATATTGGATACACCGACTAGCTCATAAAATAAATATATTTTGGAACAAACATATGATTCATCATAGTAGTGAGGAATTTAACCTAGCCTGTGCTCTAAGGCAAAGTATTTCAAATATTGTAGCTTTTAATGCCTTATTTCTAATTCCAGCTGCATTAATAGGAATCCCTTCAGACATTATTATGGTTTTGACTCCACTTCACTTATTTGCTCAATTTTGGTATCACACTCGTCATATCGGAAAATTAGGTTTTCTTGAATACATATTGGTAACCCCATCACAGCATAGAGTTCACCATGCGATAAACCCTATATACATTGATAAAAATTTATCTGCTATTTTTTGTGTTTGGGATCGAATGTTTGGAACTTTTCAAGAGGAGTTAGAGGAAGAACCTCCAGTATATGGAACTCTAAAACAATCCAATAGCTGGAATCCAATAATAATAAATTATCAACATTTATGGGGTATTCTAAAAGATGCTTGGTATTCCCAGAGATGGGAAGATAAGTTAAAAATATGGGTTATGCCTACAGGATGGAGGCCTCAAGATGTGGAAAAGATGTTCCCAATTACTCCTCGCCCAGTTAACGATTCATTAAAATATAGACCTTTTTATAGTTCACAATGGAAATTTATAGCAGTCTTTCATTTTATTTCTCAAGTCATAATGTTATTCTTTTTCTTAACTAATTTTGGGTCCTTAGAAACTTCTTTTCGTCTTAGCTTCGGAGGCCTTTTGCTGTTTTCCATTTTCGGCTTTACGTCGTTAATGGATTTTTATAAATGGGCGCCAAACTATGAAATCTTTAGGGGAGTGGTTGGAATTGTATTTTTCCTAATTCCTTATCATCAATTTTTAGAACAAAAATATCCAATAATTACATTCTATTTTGTGATCTATTTTATTATGACACTTGGAATAGGGTTTTGGTCAAAAACAAAAGAACTGAATCGAAAATTAGCAATATAATGTCTAATAATACTTTAGACTACTTGCTTATAGGACCTGCATATCCTTTTAGAGGGGGAATAGCAGATACTCAGCATGAATTAGCAACAACGCTTCAAAAACAAGGTAAAAAGGTAAAATTGATAACTTTCACAAAGCTATATCCTAAGTTTCTTTTTCCGGGTAGTAATCCATTGACTTCTCTTGAAGCACCCGAAGACCTAATCATAAACATGCAAATTCATGCTTATATACCTTTTGGGTGGAATAAGGTAGCAAAAACTATAAATAATCTGAATCCAAAAACGATTGTTTTTAGATACTATACTCCATTTCTAGCACCTGCCTATGGATATTTAGCCAAAAAAATTAATTCAACTTCAAAGAAAATTGCATTAGTTGATAATTGGATTCCTCATGAAACTAAGATTTGGGATAACCTTTTAAATTGCTATTTTGGAAAACAAATGGATGGTTTTACAACCCTTTCTGATCATGTAGCTAAACAATTAAAAAAACAATATTCAAAACCTGTTTGGGCAGGATTTCATCCTGTTTCTAGCTCACTACCGCATCCGATTGAAAAGTCCTTGGCAAGAATAAAAATGGGAAAATCAGATAAAAATAAAATTGTTCTTTTCTTTGGTATTATTAGAAAATATAAAGGCCTAGAACTCCTCATTAAAGCTTTTAATGAAGCCCCTTTAAGAAATACTAAAAACATCATATTACATGTTGCTGGTGAGTGCTATGAAAACCCAAAAAAATATACTGATCTTGTAGCCCGATTAGGAATAACTGATCGTATAGTGTTTGACTTAAAATTTAAAAATTCTGAAGAAATTGCTCTTATTTTTTCAGCTGTAGATATAGTAGCACAAACATACCATACTGCGACTCAAAGCGGGGTAACACCATATGCTTATTTTTATCAAAAACCGATATTAGTGTCAGATATCCCTGGACTAAAAACACCTATTGAAAAAGACATAACAGGGATGTGGTCATCAAAAAAACCAAAAGAAATTGCAGAAAATATTAAAAAAATGCTAAAAGATGAAAACTATAAGAAGTATTGTGAAAACCTAATACTAGCAAAAGACCGTTATTTATGGAGTACTTTTTCAGAAAAATGGAATGCTTTTATTGAAAAAATTTAAACCGCATAGAACAGCATATCATTCAAATCGTCTATTTTTAAATTATCTAATGTTCAATTTATGAAACTATGCTCAGAAATCTAATAATCTTTCTGCTCTTTTACAGTCTTCCAATAACTCTTTTGGGCCAAATAAACACTGAAAATTATCGGTTGTCTATTCAAAAAACAAAGGGAGCTATAAAAATAGATGGTATCATAGATGAAACTACATGGAAAAATGCTGCAGTAGCTAAAGATTTTTTTATGATTACGCCGGTTGACACAGAAAAAGCAACTCAGTTTTCTGAAGCACGTATGAGTTTTGATGATGAAAATTTGTACATCGCTATCATTTTTTTCAATACTAGCATTCAAGGCGCCTATGTTGTTGAGTCTTTAAAACGTGATTTTTCTTTTGGAAAAAATGATAACTTTTTAGTGGCCATAGACCCCTTTAACAATCAAAATACTGGCTTTGCTTTTGGACTGAATTCGTATGGTGCTCAATGGGATGGAACTATGTACAATGGACGTAACGTTGATCTAAATTGGGATACTAAATGGTATTCTGAAGTAAAATTTGATGAAGAAAAATGGGTATGTGAAATTGCTATTCCTTTTAAGTCCATTCGTTATAATGAAACCATAACAGAATGGGGAATTAACTTTAGCAGACTTGATTTAAAAGCAAGTGAAAAATCAAGCTGGGCACCCGTTCCTAGGCAATTTCCATCTGTAACCCTTGCATATGCAGGATCACTAGTATGGAATACTCCCCCACCAAAACAAGGAAGTAATATTTCATTAATACCGTTTTTCTCAAATAATCTGGTAAGTAAAAATAAGGAAGAACCAAACAATACCATTAAAATTGGAGGTGATTTAAAATACAACCTTACCTCTTCTTTAAATTTAGATGCAACGATAAACCCTGATTTTTCTCAAGTAGAAGTTGACCAACAGGTTACTAATTTAGACCGCTTTGAATTATTTTATCCTGAAAGAAGGCAATTCTTTTTAGAAAATGGAGATTTATTTTCAAACTTCGGATACCAAACTATCCGCCCTTTTTTCTCAAGAAGAATTGGTTTAGGCGTTCCAATTCAAACAGGGGTTAGACTAAGTGGAAATATTGATGAAAATTGGCGTGTTGGCCTTATGGACATTCAAACTCGTAGCGATGAAAATCTTAACTTAGCTGCAGAAAATTTTGGAGTAGTATCACTACAAAGAAAAGTGTTTGATCGTTCAAATGTGAGCATGATTTTCGTTAATAAGCAAGCCATTAAGCTAAATGATAATCAAAAAAATCTATCTGAATATAATCGAAATATTGGTTTAGAGTATAACTACTTTTCTGCTGATAATTTATGGAACAGTAAATTGTTGTTTTTAAAATCATTAAGTCCAACAACAACTCAACAAGGAGAAGTATTTGCCTCTCATATTGGATATCAATCCACCCGTTGGAGCTGGAGGTTACAACAAGAATACATTGCAGGTGATTATAGTGCTGAAGTAGGTTTTATACCACGAAATAACTATATAAAACTTCAAGCTACCGCTGGACATTTAACTTATAATAAAAAAGATACCCCACTGCTATCTTATGGACCTCTTGTTGGAAGAACTTATTATTTCAATACTGATTTTGAAAAAAAAGATCAAACAGAACAATTCGACTATTTATTTAATTTTAAAAATAGAAGTAAATTTTCAATTGGAATGCGAAGACAGTATATTGAACTTCTTTCTGATTTTGATCCATTAAGGATAAATATTGCCTCCTTAAATGCGGGATCAAAGCATCAATGGAACAGTTACAAAATTAACTATCATTCAAAACCCCAAAACCGCTTTACATATTCAGTCGAAGCACTAACGGGAGGGTATTATGAAAACGGAAAACGAACTGCATTTTTGGGTGAATTTGGATATCGTTTTCAACCAATACTTGAACTTAATTCTGTTATAAATTACAATCAAATTGAACTACCTGCTCCATGGAATACAAATTCATTTTGGTTGTTAGGGGTGAAAGCGAATTTAAC
>JBKEHX010000084.1:0-7473 GCA_046711205.1 Flavobacteriaceae bacterium | reverse complement strand
TAATAATTTTTTACCCAAATCCGACAGTTCAGCCTTTTTATATTGTTTCTGCTCCCAATTTCTTGGATCGCCAGGAAAAGCATAGCCTTTAGGTGCGATTCTGTTTTTCCAAGAATTAACCCTCCAATTTCTGAGCTCTTGATTATCTTCTTCAGCTGGCATCATAGAGATATATTGTGCAATTCTTACTTTATTCCCGGATCGATTAGGTCTTATCCCATGAGGCTCTAAACTGTTAAAAATCAATAGATCTCCTGCTTTCATTTTCACTTTAACAATCTTATCCTGTATATTCTCTAAACTGGGCTGAAAACGATCTCTGTCTTCCGGTTGGGTCAATTTCCATGTATCATAATTTTGGTACAACCATGGAATGCATTGAAAACCTCCCATGTTCTCGTTAATTTGGTCAGTTAGTGCTAAGACTCCCTGTACATTTTGTGGTCTAGTTTCTGGATCATAATCCCAATGGATGAATCCCTCTTTTTCTTCGCCAGGTCTTTGCGGAAAATTCAAATTAGCACGGTCAATCGTTACCCATAATTTCTCTGTACCCCAAACGTCCACAAAGGCATCATATACCTTTTTCGTTTGACGGTTATCCCAAAGGGTTTGATGGTTATACACCTCAACCATACCCGTCCCTGCTAATTCCTTCATTTGTATTTCTGCTCTGGGTTTTGCAAACCAAGTAGTCGAATCTTGTGGATCTTTCTCGTCGAACTCCCACAAAAAGTCTGCCGTAGCCCTGGCCTGATCTTTAGGGATCGCATTTTTAATAACGATATAGCCATTCTGCACCCAAAACTTCCATTCTAGATTTGTCAGCACCTTTAATTGCTTACCGTTTGAAAGATCATTCAGTTTTTGATTACTGCTAGTGGCTAAAGATGGGTTCCCCGGAATTTCTTCATGGGCATTATTCGCCATTTCTATTTTTATTTTTTTCTTCATCTTTTAGAATTTAGATTAATATAAAATATTTTTCAATCAAAGTAAACTAATATCAATGTAAAATATGATATTTACTCTGTTATAGAAGTAAAAGGAAATAAAAAGATTATAAGCTAAAGATTGTTAATTACGGTGAAGACTTCACTGCTAAAGAAGTTGATTATGGAGAAGGGTGCAACTAAATTTAAATGACAGGCATATCATCTTCAATAAGTTCAGGGATTTGTTATATTTTAGTATTATTAATTACAGATTGAATTGCTTTTTCAAATTTCGGAAGATTTACCACCAAGAAATTACTCATCTTAATCCAATCTTCTTTTTCATAAAGATTTACATCTTTTAGTTCAGTTTTAATCCTGCTCATTTTATTATTTGGCACATAGCAAAGCTGTGCTTTGAAAAGTGGAAAGTAATCTTTTTCTTTTTCCATCCTTAAAAATTCGTGGACAGCTTCTAAAGCTTCTTTATGCCGAACTCCATGTAAATCAAGATTTTTGATAGTAACAAATCATTTAGTTTCTATTGGACAAATACCTTTCGATATGCATTTGGTCTAATGCATCAGAGTCACCGTATTTTTCTCTTAATTCTGTTAAACGAAGATGCATATTTTTTTGTACTTCTTCATATTCTTTTTGTCCATATAGATTATTCATTTCTGATGGATCTTTTTCAAGATCGTAAAGTTCCCATTCATCAATATCGTAATAAAAATGAATCAGTTTATAGCGATTGGTTCGAACTCCATAGTGTCTTTTCACCATATGAACAGATGGATATTCATAATAGGTATAATAGATAGCATCACGACCTTTTGTTGTTTTTTGGTTTACAATATCACGGAAGGATTCTCCTTGAATATTTTTGGGAATAGATACTCCTGCATAATCTAAAAAAGTTGGGGCAAAATCTAAGTTTTGAATTAGTGCATCGACTTTAGAACTCGCTGGAATTTCTTTAGGGTAGCGCACCAGAAGGGGAGTGCGTAGTGACTCCTCATACATGAATCGCTTGTCAAACCAACCGTGTTCTCCTAAATAAAACCCTTGATCGGAGGTGTAAATCACAATAGTATTTTCGGTCAATCCTTCCTGATCCAGGTAATCCAAAATTTCCCCCACACCATCATCTACGGATTGAATTGTACGCAAGTAATCTTTTATGTAGCGATTGAATTTCCATAAAGAAAGCTCGTTTCCTTTTAGATTTCGAGCTTTCATAGCATCGTTTTTAGGAGTATATGCTGCGAGCCAATCTTTTTTTTGTTCAGGTGAAAAGCGTTCGAGTTCTTTTTTAAAACCTGTTTCGTTTCCGTAAGGATCAGTCAGCATTTTAAAATCATGTCCCCAACGCCCGTGCCCTCCATTCCCATGAGCGGCTGCTATTTGTTCTTCAGATGCAGCAACAAGCATTTCTTGAGTTTTTGCAGCGGTGCCTCTATTGGTGTAATTGTCAAAAAAGTTTGCAGGAGGGTCAAAAGTTTTACTATCAAATAGGGTTAAATATTTTTCTTCTGGTTTCCAGTTTCTGTGGGGTGCTTTTTGGTGATAGAGTAAAAGGAAAGGTTTATTAGGGTCTCTTTTATTTTTAAGCCAATCCAAACTCAATTTGGTGGTAATAGTAGTTACATATCCATCAATTCTTTTTTTGATTCCATCAATCAGAAAATCAGGGTTATAATAATGCCCTTGCCCAGGTAATACAGCGGAATAATCAAATCCTTGGGGTAGACCCCTCAAGTGAATTTTACCTACCATAGCAGTTTGATATCCAGCAGTCTGTAATTGTTTAGCAAAATTATCTTGATCCCAATTGAAATCTTGAACATTGTCAACTTTGCCATTTACAAAGCTGTGTTTTCCTGTAAGCATAACAGCACGACTGGGTGCGCAAATAGAATTGGTAACAAAGCCTTTATCAAAACGTGCGCCTTCTTTTGCGATACGATCAATATTAGGGGTGTTATTAAGGTCATACCCATAAGCACTTATTGCCTGGTAGGCATGATCATCGGACATGATAAAAACAATATTCGGGGGTGTTTGTTTTTTTATACATGAAGTAAAAAAAAGAACACCTAGAGCAATAATTAATAGCTTTTTCAAGGGATTATTTTTGATTATTTATTAAAGATAAAAAAAGCTTTTGAATTGGATTAATTGTTATACCCAAAACGCTTTAGCTGTTGCGTATTGGTGCGCTAATTTTTATAAGTCCCATCAGGTAAAACATTAGGCATTTTATATATTGGGTTAGTCAACAATTTGAATATTTGAGCGTCTGTTTCTTTTAACAAATTTGGAGTGTTTAATTTCCATTCTTCACCTATATCATTTGATCGGTTTTCTTGAGCACCCATTAAAGAGGTTAAGGCCCAATACAAATATTCTATAGTTTGGCAAGTTTCATAATCACAAGTTTTGTCATAATAACTGAACCAAGCATCCGCAGGATAAACTGATGGAATTTCAAAAAACTGTCCTCCTCGAGCAATATCCATTGCTTTTGATAATGCTGATTTTTGATTTTGCCCATAAGCACCAGGATAAGCATATGAATGTCCGGCATTATTTATTAAATGAAGGACTTCCTCCAGTGTTGCATCGAATCTCCCTGTCTTACCATCAACAACAAAAGAAGGATTGGTCTCGTCATTTCCTAAATCTTGTCCAATTCTCCCTAGAGGGAAGTTTATATTTAAATCCTTTTCATTTTTCCACATAACTAAAAAGGCCTTATTCTTAATCATTTTATTTAACACTAATTGATTGTCTACTAAACCGTCTTCATTATTATCAAGATATTGAGCCATAACATTAGCAGCGTGTAATATTTTAGAGTCTTCAACTTTTACATCGGCATAAATGTCAATACCAAAGACAACAACCTTTCGATTAAAACCTGATAACTCAGAGTCATTATTTGAAACTATTTTAAAATTAGGATCATTTCCCGCATTGATTACCCGAGTTCTATTATTTTCTTTTTTACAAGAAATAAACATCAATACAATGAAGGATGATAAAAGCGTGCTAATTGTTTTCATGTCAATCATAAAATAAAATTAATACTTAACAGATTATTTGTACACTAATTTGTTTGGTAGTTGAGGATAAAAATCAATTCCAGTTAATATTTCAATTGAGTAAACAGCTACAGTATATTTTATGAAGGAGGAATCAAGTTTTCTGTTTGGCATTAAATAAGCAGTCATTATTTTATTTTTGGAAAGCGATGAATTCGTTAAGGAAAATGCTGAAGAATTATATCATTGATCAATTTCATAGATTGACAGGAAGATTTTATGTTACTAAAATTTTTGCTTCAACTTTATATTCATCACAACAATCTGGTGCGGAGTCATAATTCGCATATTTTACTTTTTCAACATCTGTAACTCTAAATTCCAAATTCGGTAAATCTTTATCTAGAGGAACTAATTGTACGATTTCTCCAACTTTTAAATTCTTATAAAACATAGTTGAGATTGTGTAACTACTTTCTATTTCTTTTTTGGTGGAGGGTTTCGGTAAAGGTAGATTGAGAGCAATATTGCAATAGGGAAACCTATTAAAGTACTCCAAATAAATTCTTCGTGGTAAATTCCATTATCAAGTGCACAGACAAAAAGCCAACCAGCGTATGCTGAAAGAATAAAAATAATAAGATAAGATTTAGAAATTTTCATAAGCCTAAACTACAAAATTATGCCAAGACCTAAAGGTAGCCAGAACAAGATAACATCAGAAGTAAAAGAAAAACTACAACTACTTATAGACGATTTAATAGCTTCTTTAGACGTAAATGAGTAGACGCTAATCAGCGCATTAAGATGCTTCAAATAGCCTTACAATACACTTTACCAAGAATGAAACAAGCTACTAATGAAGTAAGTGAAGACTTGCCTTTGTTTGTGTGATAGATTGAGTTATCAATCACCTAATATGCCAAATTGATTAAAATGATATGAAGTGTGAAAAGCAATTAATTTTTTAAATAAATTAGATGATATATTTCCATAGAGTTGATGATGAATTATTTTAGTATTTATATTTTGAACTTTTGTTATATTTTGAATCAATCGATCTTTCTCATTATTAAAATCAATAGATAAAGGGTATGTTTTAAAAACTTTTAATGTTGTTGAATTTTTTTTAAATTTCTTAATATCAAATTCTATATATTTTAAGTATTGTAATAAAAAGCATCTAAAAAAAAATCTGTTTACAAAGTATGTTTTTTTAATTCCTAAAGATACTTTTATGTATGTATTACAATGGTAGAGCATTTGGCTTGAATTCATAACTCCCCAATTCGGATTATTATCTTCATTGAGTTTATTTAAATAAACTTTTACTTTAGTAGAGTTTAATTCCATTTTCAAATATAAAAAGTTCTAATCAAAAAGTATATTTACTTGAAACCACAGGCATATCATCTTCAGTAAGTTGAGGGATTTGTGATTAATTAACGAGTTTAAATAAAAAACTACCTCAAATTCTTAAAGATCGACTTTAACCGATACAATACTTGATCAAAAATAGGTTCGGTAAAAGCAATAAAAAGCTCTTGTGGAACAGGAGGAAGTTGTTCTTTTAATTGACAAAGTTCAAGTTCACCTTTCGTCAATGCCCTTTTATCTCCTTGATAAAAACCCCATTGGTATTGCCATACTGCACTACCCTGGAATTTTTTTTGATAAACAATTTGATCCGTGGTTGGGTTAATTATCTTTAAATTCAATAATCCATAGCTTTCTATAGACTTATAAAACAAATGGAGTTCTGCTTCAACTGATCCATAAACAGGTTGTTTTATTCCCAAGCTATCATTAATCGTTGCTACTTGAACGCTATCTCGAGCTAGATTTTCTACCTTCTCTTTAACGTATGTTTTACCAATAGAGTATCCATCAAACTTAATATCTATTAATTGGTCGTACTTCAATTTATTATTGTTAAGTTCATCAAGAGAGTAAAACGAAGCAAAAAAATATCCTGCTCTATTTAGAGATTGAACCATTTGCTGAACAAAAAATTGAGAGCTTAACTCGAGATCTCCACTTGCTACAGGAAGCGAGCTCAAGGCAATAATTTCTCGTCCAATTACTATGGATTCATTCAGTAAATTTTCTGCACCAGTATAATTGCTTTTGTATTCTAAGGTTTTTTTAAACTGAAGATATGCTAATCGAGCGTTTGATTTTTCTTTGGTTACTAAAAGCTTTTTTCCATACTTAAAATGCACTTCTGCCCCCGCATCCAATGCCTTATTTAGTGCTAGTTGATAGGATTTTGGACTTACCGCATTTAAACAAGAAGAACATCGTAAAAGCTCTGTGTAAAGTACATTTAAACGACGATATTGATCTATGATGGCGTCCCACTTGAATTCATCATTACTTGATTTTTTTAACTCAATAGAAGCTATTGCAGTCCCCTGGGCTGCTTTGTAAGCTTCTTTTAAGATAACTTTACTCTTGCTATGATCTGGTTTTGATCCCAATTTCTTCACAGCCAACAAAACAGCAGTTTCGTAGTTTCCTTTCTCAAATTGTTTTTTACTACTTTTACAAGCAGCAAGACTTAGAATTAAAACTAAACTGAATATTATATGTACTCTTCTCATAAATCATAGTGTGTTATGCAAGTTACATATTTACAACTCAATAGATTTTTACGATCTGACAGTGTTGGAATATGGAATTTAGAGATTCTATGAAATTCATATATTGAAGTGCCTTAAAATCCGCACAATGAAAAAGCTACTTCTTGTTTTACTATTAACTCCGTTAATTTGTTTTGGGCAGACCTCTGTAGATTTTTTTAATAGTGGTATAGTAAAAGATAGTCTATATGACTACAAAGGATCGATTGCAGACTTTACTAAAGCAATAGAACTTGAGCCAGATAATACTGAATACTATAACGCAAGAGGTAAATCAAGATATTTTTCAGATGACTTTGAAGGATCAATAGCAGACTATACCAAAGCTATAGAACTTGAGCCAGACAATTCTGAATACTATAACTCAAGAGGTAAATCAAGGTATTTTTTACGTGAATATGATAAAGCCATAACTGATTTTAATAAAGCGATAAAACTTGAGCCAGAAAATGCAGAATATTATTACGAAAGGGGTTATGCAAAATATTCTTCACTTGATTATAAAGGAGCTATAGCTGATTTTAATGCTTCAATAACTATTGATTCTTTAGATCCACTTTACTATAAAAATTTAGGTGATGCTTTAGAAAAAATCGAAAAATTTAAAGAGGCAAAAGTTCAATATCTTATTGCTGAAAAACTTGATTCTTCAGGTGGTGCTATAAAATATAACACCAAGGGTGATCATTATCCCTATGTTCTTTCACAAGACGAGGAATTAAAATTTCCTATACAAACTGATATAGAGTTGTTTATAGAGGACATTTTTAATTTTGACACTAAAAACGATCAATTCTTTTTAAGATTCAAATATATAATATACTCTCCATATCCAGCAGATTATATAAA
>JBKEHX010000083.1:0-7482 GCA_046711205.1 Flavobacteriaceae bacterium | reverse complement strand
ATATAAAAAGTTTCTGTACGAACAAAAAAAGCGAGAAAAGGTACTCAAAGCAAAGACAAGTAAAATTGTTCTAAAAGAAATACGTTTTGGTCCCAATACCGACGAGCACGATTACGAATTCAAAAAGAAACATGCAGAGAAGTTTCTTGGTGAAGGAGCAAAATTAAAAGCCTTTGTTTTTTTTAAAGGTCGTTCCATCGTATTTAAAGAACAAGGTCAAATCCTATTATTGCGTTTAGCTCAGGATTTAGAAAACTTAGGAAAAGTAGAACAAATGCCAATTTTGGAAGGGAAAAAGATGAGTATCTTAATCGCTCCGAAGAAAAAATAAAAAAAGGAATCGTCATGCCAAAAATGAAAACAAAATCAAGTGCTAAAAAACGTTTTAAAATAACCGGGAGCGGTAAAATAAAGCGTAAGCATGCTTTTAAAAGTCACATTTTGACCAAAAAGTCTAAAAAGCGTAAGTTAAAATTGACTCATTCTGGTTTAGTTCATGAGAGTGACGAAAAAAACATTAAACAACAATTACGACTTAATTAAGTCAAAATTCAGGTTACACGTTAATTATAAACCCGAAGTCAGGCACTAAAGTGTAGCAATACCGCCTCCTTCAAAAAACAATAACTAAAATGCCAAGATCCACAAACTCAGTTGCTTCAAGAGCACGTAGAAAAAAAATATTAAAACAAGCGAAAGGTTATTTTGGCCGTCGTAAAAATGTTTGGACGGTAGCAAAAAATGCTGTTGACAAAGCAATGCTTTATGCGTATCGTGACCGAAAGGTTAATAAACGTAACTTCAGAGCGCTTTGGATTACACGTATCAATGCCGGAGCCCGTATCAATGGAATGTCTTACAGTCAATTCATGGGAAAGGTAAAAGTTAACAACATTGAATTAAACCGGAAAGTACTAGCAGACCTCGCAATGAATCATCCAGACGCTTTCAAAGCCATTGTAGATAAAATTAAATAAATTCCAAACTACCTTCGGGTAGTTTTTTTTACCCTTCATTGAAAAAAATTACAATTTACCATAATCCTAGATGTAGCAAGTCTAGAGAGGTTTTATTTCACCTTGAAGAAGAAGGGTATGAATGTCAAGTCATTCGATACCTAGAAACTCCTTTTACTAAAAAAACACTTCAAGAGGTTCTGAAAAAAATCAACCTCCTACCCAGTCAACTTGTTAGAAAAGGAGAAGCAGATTGGAAATCTATTTCTAATAAAACCACTATAACAGAAGATGAAATACTAACATTGCTTGTTAACTATCCAAAAGTAATTGAACGTCCTATCGTTACAATTGCTTCTTCTGGAGCATTAGCTCGACCCTTTGAAAACTTGGTTTTATTTTTAAAAGAAAATTAAACCCTCTTGGACATTTACTGTCAAAATACTATTACTTAAAAAAATCATGAAAAGAATTATCATTACGTTACTATTCCTTTTTTTAATCACAAGTATAGTAGCTCAACGTCCGGCAGGTGATGGAAATTTTAGTAAAATAAAAATTACTGGAAATGTTATTGACATAGAAACACAAGAAATCTTAGAATACGCAACCATATCTTTAGTTAATGAACGCTTTCCTAAGCAAATTCAAGGGGGAATTACAGATGCTAAGGGAAACTTTAACATTGAAATTTTTCCTGGTGAATATAATATCACAATAGAATACATTGGTTTTGATAAAATAATTATACCAGGGAAAAAAATTCAAGAAAACACAAACCTTGGAATGTTTGAGCTTACCATCAATTCAGAATCTCTTGAGGAGGTTGAATTAATAGGAGAACGGACAGAAGTTGAAATAAGACTTGACAAGCGTGTTTATAACGTTGGAAAAGACATTACGGTTCGAGGAGGAAGTGTTGCCGATGTAATGGATAATATTCCGTCAGTATCTGTTGATGTGGAAGGCAACATATCATTAAGAGGTAATGATAATGTTAGAATATTAATTAACGGAAAACCTTCTGGTTTAGTAGGTCTCTCTGGCCCAGCAGCGCTTAGGCAATTACCTGCTGAATCTATTGAAAAAGTAGAAGTAGTAACCTCTCCTTCAGCACGCTATGAAGCTTCTGGCACTGCAGGAATCTTGAATATTATTTTAAAGAAAGATGAATTGGTTGGTTTTAACGCAACTTTTATTGGAAATGCAGGAATTCCTAAAAATCTTGGGGGTACAGCAACTTTAAATTGGAGAACTAAAAAATTAAACATATTTACCACCTCAACTTACAGCAATCAAAAATCGCTAGGTGGGGGACTTTCCAATAGCGAATATTTTAATGGAATACTGCCCAGTACATTTGCAAATGAGACAAGAGAATATGACCGTGTTCGAGACAATTACTTCATTAATTTGGGCGCAGAATATTATTTTAATGATAAAACATCATTAACAATTAGCAGTTTTGTTCGTAATAGTAATAATACAAGTGATTCTGAAACTATCATTGATGATTTAAACAGCAGCGGCTTAATTCAAAATACTGTAGGTCGTTTACAGGAAGAAAACGAAATGGACAATTCTAGTCAGTTTACTGCAAATTTTACAAAGAAATTTAATGATGATGGCCATGAATTAGTCATGGAACTCCAATTTCAAAAAAGTGTTGAAGATGAATTGGCAGACATCACTAATACAGATGTACCAAGTGAATTGGTGGATACTGATGAATCTCAAAATAGAAATTTATTCCAGATAGATTATGTATTGCCCATTGATAAAAACACGCAGTTTGAATTAGGGTATCGTGGAGATTTTAGCACGCAAAATACCAATTTTGAAGTATCTTTTGAAGATAATTTTCAATTTATATTAGATGCTAATCTTTCAAACCGATTGGTTTTTGATCAAGATGTGAATGCAGTATACACCCAATTCGGTAAAAAAATAAATAAGTTTTCTTATTTAGCTGGCATGAGAATGGAGAACACCCATATAATTATTGATCAGAGAACTACTAATGATTTAAATGAGAAAAAATACACCGATTGGTTTCCTACGCTAAACTTATCTTATGAATTCAATGAAAAAGAAAACATCACACTAGGGTATAGTAGGCGAATAAGACGTCCAAGAAGCCGTTCTTTAAACCCATTTCCTTCTCGATCAAGTGTAACGTTTTTCCGTCAAGGAAATCCTGATCTTGATCCCTCTTACTCCAATACTTTTGACTTCGGATACTTAAAGCGTTGGGAAAAACTCACCTTTAATGGGTCTATTTATTATCAAAAAGCAACACAAGTAATTACTCGAATCACTGAGGCAACAGGTAATCTTGTACGTGTGAGTGAAGATCCAATTATAGAAATCCCTGCATTACGGGCTACCTCTATTAATTTATCAGAGAACAACCGTGCTGGTTCAGAATTTACGCTAACCTATTCCCCCACACGGAAATTTAGAATAAGTGGTAATTTTAATATTTTCAATTCAGAAACACTTGGTGATTATAACAATCAAAACTTTGATGCTGAAATTATAAGTTGGTTTGCGCGCATTAACGCAAATATTCAACTACCTCTAGGGCTTACTGCGCAAATGCGTGGTTTTTATAGAGGGCCAAATGCAACTGCTCAAAACCGTTCGCTAGGCTTTTTTGTACTTTCAGGTGCCATAAATAAAGATTTGCTTGAGAAAAAGGGAACCTTATCCTTTAGAGCAAGTGATTTATTAAATTCAAGTCGCTATAAAAATACAACCACAACTGATCAGTTCACAAATTACAGTGAATTTCAATGGAGACGCCCTTCTTATGTAATGACGTTTACCTATAAAATTAACGAACGTAAAAACGAACGACTTAGACGAAATCAAAATTCCAATGGTGGAGGTGGTGAAGAAGAATTTGGGTTTTAGCCATATAAAAAAAGGACTTAAAGTCCCTTTTTTTATTTTCTAGTTTTAATTTTTTCTTTATTCTTACCATATTTAAGGTATTCAATAATAGCACCTATTAACCAGTAAGGTATTACAAAGGTCAAAAGGAAAATCATTAACCAAAATCCTATGGTTAGGATAGAAAGAAAAGCAAGGAATCCTAAGTATTGATCAAATTCGAACATAACTTGTATTTTGTGAAACAAAAATACATAATTTTTTGTTTGAGACCGCTCCACTTTTCATAATTTCATGTAGCTTATTTACAAAATAAATGAAAGTTATAAAAACCAATTCTTACAAATCGAGTATTTTTACTATATAAAATAAAATTCATGGAATTTCGAATTGAAAAAGATACTATAGGAGAAGTTAAAGTTCCCAAAAATGTATACTGGGGACCCCAAACAGAACGTTCACGATCAAACTTTAAAATTGGTGCCCCTGCTTCCATGCCCATGGAAATAATAGAAGGCTTTGCCTACCTTAAGAAGGCAGCTGCTTTTACCAATCACGAATTGGGTGTTTTATCAATTGAAAAAAGGGATCAAATTACACAGGTTTGTGATGAAATATTAGCTGGAACATTAAAAGATCAATTCCCTTTGGTTATTTGGCAAACAGGTTCTGGAACCCAAAGCAATATGAATGTCAATGAGGTTATTGCAAACCGCGCCCATGTTCTTGTTGGAAATACTCTGGGAGAGGGAATTAAAGCATTATCCCCAAATGACGATGTGAACAAGTCACAATCTTCAAATGACACCTTCCCAACTGCTATGCACATTGCTACTTACAAGAAAATCATAACCAATACAATTCCTGGCATCAAACAACTTCGCGATGCTTTGGACAAAAAAGCAAATGTGTTTGAAAGCGTCGTAAAAATTGGACGAACTCATTTAATGGATGCCACTCCCCTTACTCTTGGGCAAGAATTTTCAGGCTACGTATCACAACTAGACCATGGGATTAAGGCAATTAAAAATACCCTTGAGCATCTTTCTGAAATGGCTTTAGGGGGAACTGCAGTGGGCACAGGAATTAATACACCAAAAGGCTATTCAGAAAAAGTAGCTCACTACATTGCAAAATTTACAGGCTTACCATTTATTACAGCTCATAATAAATTTGAAGCACTTGCAGCACACGATGCTATTGTTGAATCGCATGGTGCTTTAAAACAAGTAGCTGTTTCTCTTAATAAAATTGCCAATGATATTCGTATGATGGCCTCAGGTCCTCGTTCTGGTATTGGTGAAATTATTATTCCAGCTAATGAACCCGGAAGTTCTATTATGCCTGGAAAAGTAAATCCTACACAATGCGAGGCAATAACTATGGTGTGCGCACAAGTCATTGGAAATGACGTCACTATTTCAGTTTCAGGAACTCAAGGACACTATGAACTCAATGTATTTAAACCTGTAATGGCGGCAAACTGTATTGAGTCTGCACAATTAATTGGCGATGCTTGTATCAGTTTTACGGAAAACTGTGTGAATGGCATAGAACCCAACTATAAACGTATTGATGAATTAGTTCAAAATTCATTAATGCTTGTTACTGCCTTAAATACCAAAATTGGATATTATAAAGCAGCCAAAATTGCGAATAAAGCTCACAAAGAAGGAACTACACTAAAAGAAGCTAGTTTATCGCTAGGGTATCTTACTGCAGAAGAATTTGATGCCTGGGTTCGCCCGAATGAGATGACTGGAAATGGATGAGAATCTTGAATTCAAACCTTTTTTTAAACATCAGCATGGTATTGTATTTAAGGCACTTAACATAGAATGGCTTGAAAGTTTTTTTGTGGTAGAGCCTTATGACAATTTAGTACTTAGCAATCCAACACAAGAAATCATTAAAACCGGTGGTGCAATTTTTATGGTATACATGAAAGGAAGCATCATTGGCACCTTTGCTTTTTTAAAAAAAGGAAAATACCTTTATGAATTTAGTAAAATGGCCGTAACCCCCTTAGAAAGAGGAAAGGGTTATGGAAATAAAATTGTCCAATTTGCCATTAACTATGCTAAAGAACAACAATGGGAGACGTTAATTTTATATTCTAGTACTATTTTAGAAAATTCGATTCACTTATACTTCAAATATGGTTTTACTGAAGTGCCCATTGACCCTGACATAAAATATGCAAGGGGAAATATAAAAATGGCTTTAGAACTTAAAAAGTAATATACTTATTTCGAACCTTACTTCCTCTATTTAAACACTACTTTAGTGAAGTGAAATCAAAATTCACTTCCATGACTGCACTTATCATTGCAGGGGAAGCCATTTTCTTATTGCCTTTTATAGTGATGCGTGTTTTTAAACCAATTATACGTGACGTCTTTAGAATTTCTGACCTTGAAATTGGAGAAGCACAAGCTCTTTATGGTATTAGTGCTCTTATTTCCTATTTTTTTGGAGGGTTTATTGCTGATAAATGGGAAGCTCGAAAATTACTCTCAATTTCATTAATCATTACCAGTATTGGAGGAGTCATTATGGTCTCTATCCCTTCTATTATAACCTTTAAAATTCTTTATGGTCTGTGGGGTATTTCAACCATTTTTCTTTTCTGGGCAGCACTTATAAAAGCAACCAGACAGTGGGGTGATGAGAATAATCAAGGTGTTTCTTTTGGACTTCTTGACGGAGGAAGAGGATTGTTTGCTGCAACTATTGCGTTGTTTGGAGCATCTATTCTTAGTTATTTCTTTCCAGAAGAAGCTGCTGTTGTTACCTATGCTGATAAAAAAATAACCCTTCAATATATTCTGGGTGCAATAACTGGAGTTGTATTTCTGATTAGCTTATTTGTGTGGTTTTCTCTATCAAACGAAGAATTTAAGGTGTCAAAAGAAAATAATTTCAGTTTTAAACAGGCATTCGATTTATTTAAAAAACGGAAAATAATTTTTTATTCTCTACTGATAATGTCTGCTTACAGTGCTTATAAAATTACCGGTGTTTTTGGGATTTACGCAAAAGATGTTTGGGGATTCAGTATAGAAAATGCAACTTATTTTGCTGTATTCATTCAGTTTACACGTCCTCTAACAGTTGTTTTTGTTGGTTGGATTGGAGACAAATTATCGCCCTCTAGACTAGTACTTCCATGTTTCATATTTATTGCTATTGCGTCAATATTAATTGGTAGCGGAGGTTTTGAAAAAAAGTATTTTATATTATCTTTTAGTTTTTTTGTTTTAATCGCGATCGGAACCTACTCCCTAAGGGGTTTGTACTTTGCCTTAATTGAAGAAATTAAAGCCCCAATTCAAATTACGGGAACGTTAGTAGGAGTTATATCTGTTATAGGATTTACACCAGATATCTTTATGTCGCTATTTACAGGGTATATATTAGGAAAAGACCCTGCCGTAGAAGAATATCAATATCTTTTTACAATGTTTTCAATATTCCCAATTATAGGACTTATTGCTGCTTTTTTATTTAGAAAAAGAAGTATTGTCTGGACCTAATGTCTTTTGTTTAATCTCGCGAAAGTTTACGATACTTAATTCGTTTAGGCATTAAATCTTTGCCTAAACGTTTCTTTTTATTCTGCTCATAATCA
>JBKEHX010000082.1:0-7762 GCA_046711205.1 Flavobacteriaceae bacterium | reverse complement strand
TTGTCTGTTAAGTATTGTGTGGCGTAGCGGTTACGCTTGCTCCCCCTCAAGGACTCGAACCTTGGACCCTCTGATTAACAGTCAGATGCTCTAACCAACTGAGCTAAGGAGGAATGTATTAATTGGTGGGCAAATATATATTTTTTGTAGCATAATACAAACCTTTAAAAAAAAAATTAATTAAATAGTGATCGATACAAATCATTCCCGTTTGCATAGAGCACTAAAGATAACAAAAGGAAAAAGCCAAACATCTGAGCATACTCCATAAACTTATCATTTGGTTTGCGTCCTGTTACTATCTCATAAGCTAAAAACATAACATGACCTCCGTCTAGTGCTGGTATGGGTAGTATATTCATAAAGGCTAAAATTATAGAGATTAAGGCAGTACTAGACCAAAATCCTTTCCAGTTCCAAGTGCCTGGAAACATATTTCCAATAGCACCAAAACCACCTAATTGAGAAGCTCCTTTTTGTGTAAAAATGTATTGAAATTGAGACACATAATCATAAAGTGTCCAATAGCCATAATCAAATCCTTCAATAATACTTTCGTTTAAGCTTAATTTTTCATTAGTATATACAATAGAATCTGTTCTTGGATAAACCCCTAATGTTCCCTCTGGTGTGGTAATAATTTCCATTGTTTGCATCCTTTGGTTCCTTTCAATTACAAGGCTAAGGGTTTGCTGTTTTTTTCCTTCCATTAGCTCTTGAAAGTCACCCCAATGAACAATAGATGTATCATTTACCGACACTAAACGGTCATTATGTTGCAGACTGGCATGGGCTGCAGGAGAGTTGGGCTTAATACTGTCTAAAAGAGCAGGCAATAAAGGGGTTAAGGGCATCATTTCTCCGGTTTCAAACATTTTCTGACCAATTCCTTCAGGAATGGCAATAACTTCAATGTTTTTGGAAGCTCTTTTTACCGTTACTTTTTTGAGGGGTCTTAAAAATAATTGACGGTTAATGTCCATAACATTATCCAATATTTTTCCATCAATAGAAACCAGTTGGTCCCCTTCTTCAAAACCTATTTCTTGAGCGATAGGTGACGGTTGAAACCCCAGAGGAAGCTCCTCAGTTGTCAAGGTATTTTTACCCCAAACAAACAAAATCATCATGTAGATTAGGAATCCTAAAATTAAATTTACCGTAACACCACCCAACATAATAATGAGGCGCTGCCAAGCTGGTTTTGCACGAAACTCCCATTCTTGCGCTGGCTGTTTCATTTGTTCGGTATCCATGCTTTCATCAATCATTCCTGATATTTTTACATACCCACCCAAAGGCAACCAACCAATACCATAAGTAGTATCACCTATTTTCTTTTTAAATAATGCAAATTTTACATCAAAAAATAGGAAGAATTTCTCTACCCTTGTTTTAAAGATTCGTGCAGGAATAAAATGGCCTAATTCATGGAGAACAATTAATAAGGATAAACTCATTAATAACTGAATGGCTTTTACAAAAAAGGGACTCATAGCTGGATTTTAATTCTTGCAAAAGTAGCATAATAGCCATCATAATAAAAATACTACTACTATAATTAAGATTCTTTTTGCATTATCGATTTTAAATCCACTAAATTTGTATTCTAACAAGCGATATGCAATCATTCTTCAGGAAATATAAAATCTTTTTAGGCATCTTATTTGTGGTCTCTGCTGTTGTCCTTGTCTTGTTTTATGGCGCATTAAAACCAAAAAAAGTACTTCACATTTACCAACCTTCAATGGTGAATTATGAATTAGTGGACAGTACGCTTCAGCATATAAAGAAATATCATAAAATCGCACCTTTTTCCTTTACTAATCAAAATGGCAAAATAACCACACAACAAGATTATGAAGGAAAAATATACATCGCTGATTTTTTTTTTACAACTTGCCCCAGTATTTGTCCAAAAATGACTGCTAACATGGCGGGTATTCAAGAGAAAATTATAAACGATTCTCAGGTTATGTTACTTTCTTACAGTGTTACCCCTCAAATTGATTCTGTAGCACAGCTCAAAAAATATGCGCTAGATAATGGTGTAAATGATCAAAAATGGAATTTACTTACAGGAAACAAAAAAGAAATATATGCTTTAGCAAGAGAGTCTTATTTGGCGGTTAAAGAAGATGGAGATGGTGGACCTTATGACATGATTCACACAGAAAATTTTATTTTGGTTGACCCTAAAAAAAGAATACGTGGATTTTACGATGGAACAGATGCACTTGCTATGGAGGAATTACTCAGGGATTTAGAAATTCTAAAGAACGAATTTCCAAAGTAATTTTTTTAGAATATCATTTTTTCAGTTAGTTAATTCATTACTTTTGTTCTTTAAAATGATTCTAAATAATGATTTCACTGGATCAATTAGAGAAAGGAATAATTGCGGAAATTGAGCATATTGAAACCGATCATCTCCCGCTGAAGCTTATAGAAATGGGTTGTTTGCCAGGGAATCAAATTACCCTGATACAAAAAGCACCCCTAAATGATCCGTTGTATCTAAAAATCGATGAATCACATCTTGCCATTCGAAAGGAAACGGCACAACACATTTTCGTTCGATTGATAAAATAAACCATGAGCAAGTCTTTGAATGTAGCTTTATTGGGAAATCCAAACACGGGAAAAACCTCTGTTTTTAATCAGCTTACAGGATTAAACCAGAAAGTGGGAAACTACCCAGGAATTACAGTTGAAAAAAAAGAGGGGGTTTGTAAACTCAACCATACCACAAAAGCACATTTACTTGATTTACCGGGAACCTATAGCTTGAATGCATCCTCTATGGATGAAAGCGTTGTTATTGAACTTTTGCTGAATAAAAATGATAAAGATTTTCCAGATGTTGCAGTAGTAGTTACTGATATTGAAAACTTAAAACGAAATCTTTTACTTTTTACACAAGTAAAAGATTTAGAAATCCCCACTATTTTGGTCATTAACATGGCCGATCAAATGAAAAGTAAAGGAATTTCTCTGGATGTTGAAGCCCTTGAAAAACAATTAGAAACTAAAATATCATTGATTAGTACCCGTGATGACGATGGTTTGTCAGAGCTCAAAGGATTGATTTTAAATTACAGACAGCTCTCCACAAAACCTACGATTTCATTAGCTTCTATTGATGATGATTATTTTAAAAGCCTGGGAAAAGCCTTCCCCACTCAATCTATTTATAAGTTATGGTTGGTTATTACTCAAGATGTTAATTTTGCTAAAATTGATAGAAATAGGGTTTCTGATTCCACTAATTTTAAAACGCAATCAGATTCTGATTTAAAGCGGTTACAACAAAAAGAAACTATTAAGCGCTATCAATTCATTAACAATTCTCTTAAAAAAACCCTCGTTATTGATCGAGATTCATCAACCGATTTGCGAAGTAGATTAGACCGTGTGCTTATCCATAAAGTTTGGGGGTATGTCATTTTTTTTGGAATATTAATGACTATTTTTCAATCTATTTTTGATTGGAGTAGTGTTCCACAAGACTTTATAGACAGTTCTTTTGCGTCCTTGAGTGAATATGCAAAAAATGAACTCCCTCCTGGTGTTTTCTCAAGTCTTTTGGCGGAAGGTATTATTCCTGGCTTGGGTGGAATTGTCATTTTTATTCCACAAATTGCCTTCTTATTTTTGTTTATAGCTGTTTTGGAAGAAACGGGCTATATGAGTAGAGTAGTTTTTTTGATGGACCGTGGGCTTCGAAGAATTGGCTTAAGTGGAAAAAGCATTATACCTTTAATTTCAGGAACTGCTTGTGCTATTCCGGCAGTAATGGCCACAAGAAATATAGAAAGCTGGAAAGAAAGGTTAATAACCATTTTAGTCACCCCCTTTACCACCTGTTCTGCACGCCTCCCTGTCTATGCAATTCTTATTGCATTAGTAATTCCTGATGGTTCTTTTTTAGGATTAAGTTATAAAGGGCTAACTCTCATGGGTCTTTATCTTGTTGGTTTTGGAATGGCTCTCTTATCAGCTTGGATTTTAAGCATTACTCTTAAAATTGAATCTAAAAGTTACTTTGTTGTGGAAATGCCTAATTACAAGCTCCCCATGCTAAAAAATGTTGGAATTACTGTGTGGGAGAAAACAAGAACGTTTGTTGTAGAAGCAGGAAAAATTATTTTAGCGATTTCCATTTTATTATGGATAATGGCTTCTTATGGCCCTGGCGAAGATTTTTCAAATGCCTCAGAAATAATAAAGCAACAACACCCTGAATTAACAGGAGAAATTTTAGAAACAAAAGTTAATTCCTACCAATTAGAGCACTCTTTTATTGGAATTTTAGGAAAAACAATAGAACCTGCAATAACGCCCTTAGGGTATGATTGGAAAATTGGAATTGCTCTCATCAGTTCATTTGCCGCACGCGAGGTGTTTATCGGAACTTTAGCAACAATATATAGTGTAGAAAATGGCGCAGAAGAAACAATAAAAAACAGAATGGCTTCTGAGGTTAGAGCTGACGGGAAACCTTTGTTTAATTTTGCTAGTGGTATTTCATTAATGCTTTTTTATGCCTTTGCCATGCAATGTATGAGTACCTTAGCTATTGTTAAAAAGGAAACCAACTCATGGCGCTGGCCCATGATACAGCTTTTTGGCATGACCTTTTTAGCGTATATAATCGCCTTCGGGACCTATCAAATTTTAAGTTAATGTATATTATTCAATCGCTTTTAGTTTTTCTTTCAGGAAGTTTAGCACTAGGTTTTTTACTGCGGAAATATGTGTTGAAAAAAAAATCTGCCAATGGTCCTGACTGTGGATCTGATTGTGGGTGTCATTAATAATTTTATTTTCATGCTTTTCCTAAGGTTATTATAAATTATATATATTAGAGGAAACAAATTGAAAAACTTATTATGACAAATAGTAACAGACTCTTTTACGGAAGTTGTTTTGCCCTTATTACAACAGCTTTTTCATTTAGTATTAGTGCAGGAACTTTAAAAAAACTTGGCATTGATTTGGGGTATTCAGCGGAAAACCTCGGTTATATTAGTTCTCTATGGTTTTTTGGATTCCCAATCTCAATGATAATCGGAGGGCTAGTTTATAATTCAATTGGTCCGAAACGTATAATGCAAACAGCTTTTTTCACACATATTTTGGGATTAGCTTTAACCCTAGTTGCGATATATTTTATTTCTGAATGGAGTTTTATTACATTACTTATTTCCAACCTTCTTTTAGGTATTGGTTGCGGATGTACTGAAGCAGCATGTAATCCGATGATTGCGAATGCCTATGAAGGAAACACAAGAAATAAGATGTTGAATAGGTTCCATATGTGGTTTCCAGGAGGGATAGTCGTTGGTGCACTTCTTTCGGAAGGTATGGCAAATTTAGGATTGCCTTGGGAAAGTCAATTTTGGATTATTCTAATTCCAGCAATTATATACTTCTATTTATTTAGAGGAGAAACTTTTCCAACAGCTAAACTCGTACACAACGCTTTAGAGGAAAATTTTAAAGCAATGACTAAACCTCTTTTCTTATTTGTTTTTGTCTGCATGGCATTGACGGCCATTACGGAATTTGGACCTCAAAAATGGACAGGTTTAATTATGGAAAATTCGGGAGGTGCTAAACCGATGATTATTTTGGCTTTGGTAACTGGTCTTATGGCAATAGCAAGATTTTTTGGAGGCTCGGTAACTAAAGTCCTTGGGCAAACAGGAGTGTTGTTTTTTGGAGCAGTTTTCTCAACTATTGGTATTTACTTGTTTAGTTCTCAAACTGGTGGAATGATTTATTTAGCGGCTATTACATTCGCAATGGGTGTAGCTTTTTTCTGGCCAACAATGATCGGGTTTGTTGCAGAAAATACACCTAAAAGCGGTGCTCTAGGCTTGTCTATTATTGGTGGCGTCGGGATGTTTTCTACGGCCATTTTCCAGCCAATTATTGGAGTTTGGTTAGATACTTCTACAGTTGAACAAACCGCTAAAGGATTGACAGGAACTGTGCTTGAACTCGCAGCGGGTCAACAAACCTTGACCAATATGATCAGTTTCCCCGGAATTCTTATCGTACTGTTTACAATCCTGTATTTTTGGCAGCGGAAAGCAAAGCCAGCAACTTAATAAAATGCATTTATTTATGTGTTCATCAGTTGTTCTATTTCTTCGACTTCAATAGGAATGTTAGCCATCAAATTGAAGGGAACTCCCGTTTTTTGAATAACTACATCGTCTTCCAATCGAACTCCAAAACCTTCTTCGGGAATATAAATACCAGGTTCTACCGTAAAGACCATGTTGGCTTCCATTGGTAAATGTAACAGCCCATAATCATGGGTATCTAAGCCCATGTGGTGTGAAGTACCATGCATAAAATACTTTTTGTAAGCCGGTTTTTCCAGAGATTCATTTTGGACATCAGCTTTGTCTAATAGTCCTAATTTTAGTAATTCAACAGTCATTATTTTCCCAACCTCCACATGATATTCCTTCCAAATAGTTCCTGGCATCAATAATTTTGTAGCTTCTTTCTTAACTTCTAATACAGCTCGGTATACAGCCTTTTGGCGATTATTAAATTTTCCAGAAACGGGGACAGTTCGCGTTAAGTCACTTGCATAATTACCATATTCTGCAGCTACATCCATAAGGATTAAGTCGCCCGCTTTGCATTGCATGTTGTTTTCTGTATAGTGTAAAACATTGGCATTATTTCCTGACGCAATAATGGGGGTGTAGGCAAATCCTTTTGAACGATTCCGAATAAACTCATGGGCTAATTCAGCTTCAATCTCATATTCCCAAACATTAGGTTTTATGAATCGAAGAAGTCTTCTAAAGCCTTTTCCTGAGATATTACAGGCTTCTTGAATTTGCGCAATTTCTTCTGAACTTTTAAGAGCACGTAATTTCTGCAGTATTGGGTTGCTTTTTCCAACACTATGTGCAGGATAGCTTTTTTTACACCACTCAATAAATCGATCTTCTCTAGTTTCTGTTTCTACCGCTTGTCTGTAATGTTCGTTTGTGTTAAAATAAAATCGTTCACATTGAGTACTTAGTTCTTGAAAAACACGTTCAAAATCTTGGAGCCAATAAATAGTTTCAATACCACTCAAAGAAGTTGCAGCTTGTTTCGTCAATTTAGCTCCTTCCCAAATTGCAATATGATCATTCGTTTCTCTTACAAAGAGAATTTGTTTATGTTTTTCTTCAAAGGCATCTGGAAAAATAAGCAGGATACTTTCTTCTTGATCAATGCCTGATAGATATAAAATATCTCGGTGTTGTTCAAAGGGCAGTGTACTATCGGCACTTATTGGATATATGTCGTTAGAGTTGAAAATCGCAAGGCTTTTAGGGTATAGCTCAGCAGAAAAATTTTTTCTGTTTACCCGGTAAAATGAAGCTGAAAGGGGACGGTATCGCATTTTTTTAACGAATATAATATTTTCTTATGATTATTTAAAGAAGCCTTCTATGCAAAAAGATGCATTTTATCAACTTGAGCTAACATCTTGACTTTGTAGTTTTAACTATATAACAAAATGTTTAAGGTGTATACCGTTTATTTTATTTTAGTCCTAAACAACAACTTTAAACATTATATATGACGGACTTAAGAAGAAAAATACAGGAAAGCGGTTTGTTACTTAGAGTTTATGCCCTATTTTTGTTATGCAAATTCAATTCTATGAGTCTTATATCTTCAACAATTGGCCGTAAAGTAGCAATGGCGCTTTCCGGCTTGTTTTTGGTTGTTTTTCTAA
>JBKEHX010000081.1:0-7763 GCA_046711205.1 Flavobacteriaceae bacterium | reverse complement strand
TGTAGGTCCCCCAAAACTTAAAGGGGCAGATGTTTTTTATATCTATCCCACACTTTTTGTAGATAAAAAAGATGCCAGTTGGAATGCTGACATTCGTTCTTCCGAAATTCGTACTGAAATTCTTTCAAAAGCAATAGCTTATCAAGCTTCTGCCTGGACAAAAGCAGCAAATTTATATGCTCCATTTTATAGACAAGCACATTATCGAATTTTTGTAGATCCTTATGCAAAGCAGGGGAGGGAAGCAGGCTTTTTGGCTTATGAAGATGTTAAAAGAGCCTTTAGCTATTATTTAGAGAATTATAATGAGGGAAAGCCAATAATTATTGCCGCCCACAGTCAAGGGTCTATGCATGCAAAACGCTTGGTACATGACTTTTTTGATGGGACTCCCTTGCAGGAAAAGTTAGTGGCTGCTTATTTAATTGGTGTTAAGATATTGCCCAATGAATTCAAAAACATACTACCATTAGAAACAGCAGATGCTACAGGAGGGTTTGTTAGTTGGAATACTTATAAGAATAATAAATTACCCAAACGATATGAATCATGGTATAAAGGAGGGGTTGTGACCAATCCTATTTCTTGGGACACTCAAAACAAGAGTATAGAGAAAAACCATTTAGGTGTTTTGTATTCAGACAATAAAATTTATTCTAAAAGCATTAAAGTAGAACGTATAGATGGTATGTTGTGGGCTAGTGTTCCTAGAATTCCAAAACGATTTTTACTTTCATTTGTGAAAAATTATCATTTTGCTGATGTTAATTTATTTTGGGCTGATATTCAAGAAAATGCAACTGTGAGGGTTTTTTCATGGCTAAAGAATCATAAAAAATAACTTTATAATGTTAGAATCGTTATTCGACGAATGTAGAGATCAATGGATGCAAGCAAAATACTCAAAAAAACACTCCTTTCGTTTTTTTACCTTAGCTACTATCGCTTCAGATGGAAGACCTCACCTAAGAACTGTAGTACTTCGTGATTTTAATGCAAAGGACTTTACCTTCACTGTTTTTACAGATCTTCGCTCCCAGAAAATAAAAGAATTAGATCAAGACAATAGGGCACAATTATTGTTTTACGATCCAAAACGGATGCTTCAAATTATTGTAAGTGTGATACTTCTCGAAAGTATAAATGATCATGAAATATATAATGCTATTCCAGAAAAAAATAAAAAAGATTATGCCGCAGTGAATGCTCCAGGATCTCAAATTAATTCTCCAGATGCTTTGAGGGTTAATTTTTCTAAAGGTCATTTTTCTAAATTGATTTTTAAGGCAGCGACCATTGAGTACCTGCTTTTAAAAAGCCCCAATCATTTACGTGCACTTTTTAAAGAAGAAAATAACTGGCAAGGAACTTTCTTAGTTCCTTAAAAAATCTTGGTTAATAGTTTTTTTTGTATTTTTCTTTCTTGTAAACTAAATATTCATACAAAATATATGTCATCAAAGAAAACAAATAAAGTATCTTCAAGCAGAAGATCTTTTATCAAAACCGGAGTAGCTGCCTCCTCAATTTTCATTGTTCCTCGTCATGTTCTTGGTGGGATTGGCTTTACATCCCCAAGTGATCAAATTGCTTTGGCGGGAATTGGTGTAGGTGGAAAGGGTGAAAGTGACTTAAGAAATGCGTGGGTAAAAGGAAGAGAACGTGTAGTTGCTATTTGTGATGTTGACAGTTCTGCTAAAGGATCGGTTGGTAAATCTGTAAAGAGATATGCTGATGCTTCTTTTTATGACAACTTTAAAAAGATGTTAGATACCGAAAAGAATATAGATGCAGTTACCATCTCAACTCCAGATCACACCCATGCTGCTGCTGCAACTTATGCCATGGAGCGAGGTATTCATGTGTATGTTCAAAAGCCATTAACACATAATATCTATGAAGCTAGATTGCTTACAGAACTTGCTCGAGAAAAAAAACTAGTAACCCAAATGGGAAACCAAGGCGCATCTAACCCGGATCAATTACAGATTCAAAAATGGGTAAATGAAGGAGCTATTGGTGTTATTTCAAAAGTAAATGTTTGGACAAACCGACCCGTTTGGCCTCAAGGGGTGGAAATGAAAAAGCCCAATGCTGCTGCTAAACCAGCAACACTGAATTGGGATCAATGGTTAGGCCCTGCACCCGAGACACCTTATATTCCTGAAATGCATCCTTTTAACTGGAGAGGCTGGTGGAATTTTGGAACAGGTGCTTTAGGCGATATGGGGTGTCATTTAATTGACATTCCTTTTAAAGCTTTGGGCTTAAAATATCCTACAGACGTAGAATGTAGTATCGGAACTATTTTCACTAAAATGTGGAGTCCAGATTATTATCCAGAAGGGTGTCCACCTTCTTCATCTGTTTCTTTGCATTTTGATGCTACGGAAAAGAATAATGGTCCTATACAAATGACATGGAGTGATGGTGGGATTCGTCCTTTCCATCCAGATTTACTTCCGGCTGATGTTAGTATTGAAGATAACGGCGTCTTCATGATTGGTGATAAAGGTCTTATTGTATGTGATGCTTATGGAAATGACCCAAAGTTATACAGGAAGGGAGAGTCAGTAATTGAAGGTGAAAAAATCAAAGTAACTGAACCTGAATTTGGTCATCAACGTCAGTGGGTGGATGCTTGTAAAGCTGGGTTTAATAGTCCAGAACATAAATCATTAACATCTTCGTTTGATTATTCGGGACCTTTAACAGAAACAGTTCTAATGGGGAATATTGCCATACGAAGTTATATGCTTCAAGAGGCAGGTGAGAACTCTAGGAGTAGTAATTATATCGGGCGAAAGAAATTACTTTGGGATGGAGATGATATGCGCATCACTAATCTTGAAAAAGCAAACCAATTTGTAGGAAGAACCTATCGAAAAGGTTGGGAATTATCTTAAATAGAATAATTTGAAAATACTAGTTACTGGAGGATTAGGTTACATAGGGTCACATGTGACTGTAGTATTGCTTGAACAAGGGCATGAAGTTATTTCTATAGACAACTTAGAAAACTCTTCGTTAAAAGTTTTAGAAGGAATAGAGGCCATTACAGGAAAACGCCCTCATTTTGAAGCGTTGGATGTTTGTGATAAAGGTCAAATGGAAAGCTTGTTTTCTAAACATCCTACTCTTGATGGTGTCATTCATTTTGCAGCACATAAATCGGTTGGTGAAAGTGTCACGGAACCCATAAAATATTATGAAAATAATATTGGTGGTTTGCTTCAGATCTTAAAACAGTCTGTAAAAAACTCCATTCCTTTTATTTTCAGTTCCTCTTGCACTGTATATGGTCAAGCAGATAAATTACCTATAGATGAGAATACTCCTTTAAAAAGAGCCTATTCTCCTTATGCAAATACAAAACAAGTAGGGGAACAAATCATAGAGGATTGTTGTTTTGCACATGAAAATTTTAAAGCTATTTTATTGCGTTATTTCAATCCAATAGGGGCGCATTCTTCTTCTAAAATAGGTGAATTACCCCAAGGAATTCCTCAGAATCTAATTCCTTTTTTAACGCAAACAGTGATTGGTAAACGTCCTATTTTAAAAGTATTTGGAGCAGAATATGATACATTTGATGGTACCTGTATTCGTGATTATATTCATGTTATGGACTTAGCCCAAGCCCATATTGACAGTTTAAATCATTTGATTAATTCTAAAAATACAGCTCCATGCGAGGTGTATAATGTTGGAACAGGTGAAGGTGTTAGTGTTATGCAACTTATTAAAACATTTGAGGTAGTAACGGGAGAAAAAGTCCCATATGAGATAGTAGGACCTAGGCAGGGAGACACTGTAGCTGCTTATGCTGATGCTTCTAAAATCATGAATACTCTTGGTTGGAAGCCAACACGTAGCCTGGAACAATCTCTTTTGAGTTCTTGGAACTGGGAAAAACAACTAAATAAAAGGAGCCTAATACATTAATAACAAGTTTATACACTTAATCATTAAAATATTAAATTATGAGTAATAATTCTAAAATCAATCGAAGAAAAGCAATTAAAGCGATGGCCCTTGGTTCTACTGCTATGGTGCTTCCTAAACTGGGGTCACCAGATGAATCTATTTCTGATGTTTACCCTTTAAAAGGTAATATTAACCATTCTGTATGCCAATGGTGTTATGAGAACGTTTCCATTGAGACGTTGTCACTGGAAGCTAAAAAAATAGGATTAACTGGAATTGATTTAATCGGCCCAAAAGATTGGCATATTTTAAAAAAATATAATTTAGATTCTACCATGTGTAATGGTGCTGAATTAAATCTAGTGGATGGATTTAACGATATTAAATTTCATGATAAATTAATCCCGCGCTATCTTGAGCATATTGATTTATTGGCTAAAGCAGGGTATAAAAATCTAATTTGTTTCAGTGGAAATCGGCGTGGAATGGATGATGATTTTGGACTAAAAAACAGTGTTATTGGTTTAAAATCTATTCTTTCTCATGCAGAAAAAAAAGGTGTGGTCTTGCACATGGAGTTATTGAATTCAAAAGTAGATCATAGTGATTATATGTGCGATAATTCTGAATGGGGTGTGGCACTTTGCAAAGAATTAGCCTCAGATAACTTTAAGTTATTATATGATATTTACCACATGCAGATAATGGAAGGTGATGTTATTCATACCATAAAAGAAAATCACATGTATTATGGGCATTACCATACAGCTGGAGTACCTGGGAGAAATGAAATAGATGAATCTCAAGAGTTATACTATCCAGCCATTATGGAAGCTATTATATCCACTGGTTTTAAAGGAATTGTAGCACAAGAGTTTATTCCTCGCAGCAAAGAAAATAACGGTTTTGATTCTCTTGCAGATAGTATTAGACGTTGTGATGTTTAAAACCTAATAGTATTTAGCAGGTTTTCCATTTGAATCTGTTTTTTGAAGAAACATTCTAATATCATCATTGGCTTTAATAAGGTCTTCATTTCTTAAGTACATCATGTGTCCGCTTCGGTAGCCTTTAAAGTAAAAACGATCTTTCATTTTTCCACTTGGATCTACTTGCCACATCGTATATTTTGCATTAAAATAGGTTGTTGCACCATCATAGTATCCTGATTGAAATAGTACTTTCATGTAGGGGTTTTCCGCCATAGCACGTCTTAAGTCTTCACGGGTATTATCATTATCATTATTCCATGGACGAACAGGCCCAAACATGTTGTATTTGATATCTGTTTTAAAGTTTAATTCTTTTTGAATGTAATGGTTTATGGCTGGGGTAAAAGAGTGAAGCCATGACGTTAATTCTGCACTATAGTCAGGGCGAATACCCGCATCTTTTCTGTCGATTCCTAGGTAACGAGAATCTAACCTCCCAATTGTCTTTCCTTCATTTCTTAACAACTCCTTCCAAAAGAAACCAGTGGGCACATCTAGGTTGTTATTGATGATGGATTTCATAGATAAACCAGAATATTCAGACATTTTAGAGGCAATCATTGATTTTTCTTCAGCCCCAATAAATCCCCCTTTAGCTAATGCCGGGATTAACTGATTGACTGTAAAATCTTCCACTTCGGGAAGCATGTCTGTTAAATCCTTTTCTTGTAATTTAGAATTTAATTTTTCATGAAACCATGCTACAGCTGAATAATAGGGTAGGTTTAGTGCTGAGGATACTGGCCCTCCAACTCTAATAACCTTATAATCTGCAGGAGAAACCATAATAACTCCATTAATATACATCCATTGTCTTTCCTGAAGTGCAGCAGCTAATCCCATTACACGTGTTCCGCCATAGCTTTCTCCAATAAGATATTTAGGAGATTCCCAGCGTTGTTTTCTACTAACAAATGTGTTAAGCCATTCTGCTAAATATTTAATATCTTCATTTATACCGAAAAAGGTTTTCTCCTCTTCTTTTTTACCTTCATTTTCAATAATCCTAGAGTATCCAGTATTAACAGGGTTAATAAAAACAATATCTGCAACGTCTAAAATAGAATTAGGATTACTTTTATAACCATATGGTTGGATGGGATATCCTTCACTGTCTATTTTTAATATTTTTGGACCAGTATACGCCAAATGCATCCATGCTGAAGCAGAACCAGGGCCACCGTTAAAAGAAAAAATTAGAGGTCTCTCACTCCCTTTTTTTATATTTGTTCTTTTGTAATAGGTATAATAGAGTGTTGCAATTACTTTACCGTTTTGATCCCATACAGGCTGTGTTCCTGTTTGCGCTTGGTAACTTACACTTTCTCCCTTTATAGTTGTTGAATGGTTTGTAACTATAATGGTGTCAATTGGTATTTTTCTATTTTGAGCTATAGAGCCAAATGAGATTAATAATGATATTGTCAAATAGGATATAGACTTTTTCATATTAAATAGGTTTAGTTGAGATGTTTAAATATGAAAAAAAACCCCTCAATAAATGAGGGGTTAAAATTATGTTTAAACAGAATGTGTAATTAACTTAATTAATTGAAACACTCGCACTTCTATTTATTTTAGCTTTTCTACTTTCAGCTCTGCCTTTTACTGTATTGTTGTCACCTGATAATTTACTTTCACCAAATCCAACTATTTTTAATCTTGCGGCGTTAACACCAACAGATTCTAAATAAGCCTTAACAGATGCAGCACGCTGTACTGATAATTTCATATTGTATTTTGAGCTACCATCGCTTGAAGCATATCCTTCAACTACAATGTTAGTATTAGGATATTGGTCCAATAAATCTTTTAGGGAATCAAGAGTTTGTTTATCTCCTGAATCTAATCTACTGCTACTTGCGGCAAAAAGAATTTTATTATTTTCACTTCCAATAAACTCAACTAAACCTGCTGGTTCTTTAGGGCAGCCACTATTAGCAACAGTACCTATAACATCTGGACATTTATCATCTTTATCAGGAACACCATCACCATCAGTGTCAGTCCATGGGCATCCGCCATTATCAATATCCCCTGCAGTTTCTGGACATCTGTCTTCATTGTCAGCAAGACCATCTTCATCAGTATCAGGACATCCATTCATTTCGGCAGACCCAGCTTCGTCTGGACATATATCATCAATATCAGCAACCCCATCACCATCACCATCAGGACAGCCTTGTAAAGCCTCAGTTCCTGCTTCTTCTGGACAACGATCTTTATCGTCTGGAATTCCATCTCCATCAGTATCTGGGCAACCATTGAATTCTTTTAGACCAGGTACGTCTGGGCAAGTGTCTTTTTCATCAGATACACCGTCTTTATCAGCATCACCAGCACCAAATTTATAACTTAAACCAACTATGTGTTGTAGATGATTATAGCCGTCACCCTCAATATCACTTCTATATGATGTACTAACTTTAACCGAAAACTTATCATTTAATTCAAAATCTACACCTACTCCTCCTAGAGCTGTTCTAGTAGTTTCAGATGATGGAAACATGCCTTTTTTTTCCAGTTCATCAGAAAATTTAGAAAAACCATATCCAGCAAAAAGATAAGGAAGAATCTTTCCATCAGATAAGTTATATTTCAAAACACCATCAAAAGAACTATATTTTAGTTCATCAGAGTTATTCTCAACATTATTTAATGAATACTGAGTTCCGATTGAGAATCCTGCACCAATATATCTTGACAAGCTAAGCGCTGGAGCACCAAAATTTATACCAGAATCTAAATCCTCACCCTGAAGGTTTATTAAGTCAACACCTACTGAAATTGCCCAGGGATTCTCCGAAGTTTGTGCTGTAGAATGAAAAACGAAAATCGAAAAAA
>JBKEHX010000080.1:0-7796 GCA_046711205.1 Flavobacteriaceae bacterium | reverse complement strand
AGTCTACGGATTACGTTGCTTAAGAACTCATGAAAAAGGATTAAGTAGATTGGCGATCCTTAGGGAAGTTAATATAGAAAAGGCTCCTTTATTTTTTTGTTACAAGATATTAGAGAGTTAACGGGCTATGTTCGACCCATGAATTCAATAATGTTTAAATTGGTTTAAAAAAGACTTCCAAGGCCCCTATGCATTGGTGATGAATGCTTCTCCAAAGTTGCCAAAGCCTTTCCATAAAAGAAAAACAATTGGGGTTCGTATTTCAAGTCATTTTCTTTTAAAGAAATTACTACCATTACTTGACTCGCCTTTGATAAAAACCTCGCTTCATGATCCAGATGAAATTCTAGATTACACTTCAGACCTTGAAGTGCTTTTTGAGCAATGGGATTCTAAAATTAATTTTTATATCAGAGGATTATGCTAAAAACATTCCATCTACTGTAATTGATTTGACAAGCAAATCTTTTCATATTATAAGAGAAGGTTTAGAAGAAGTTATACTTTAAATCTCTTTTAAAAAAAACATAAGCAAATAAAAAAGGCTGTCTTTAAATAAAAGACAGCCTTTTTTATGAGGTAGGGGGTAAATCTTATTTTGCAGCTTCCATTCCTTGCTCGATCATGCTGTAAAATTGATCTAATTTAGGAAGCACAACAATTCGTGTGCGTCTGTTTTTCGCTCGGTTTGCAGCGGTGTCATTGTCAGCTAGAGGAACGTAGTAACTTCTTCCAGCGGCAGTCATACGTGCAGGAGCTACACCAAAGTCTTTTTCAAGAATACGAACAACAGCAGTAGCTCTTTTTACCGAAAGATCCCAGTTGTCAACAATACCATCAGATTTAATCGGCACATTATCTGAATGTCCTTCTACCATAAACTCAAGCTCAGGCTTGTTATTTACAACTGCTGCAACTTTACCTAGCACTTCTTTAGCACGAGAAGTTACAGTATAGCTTCCACTCCTGAATAATAATTTATCAGAAATTGAAACATAAACAACTCCTTTTTCAACATTGATTTCAATGTCTTCGTCGCTCATATCCCCTAAAACACCTTTAAGGCTAGTTACTAAAGCTAATGTTACTGAATCCTTTTTAGTAACTGCATCTTGCATACGCTGGATACGAACATCTTTTTCTTTCATGCTCTCTAGAGACATTTCAAGATTTTCAGCACCTTTCTGTGAAAGGGTAGTGAGGTTACCAATATTGTTGATTAAGTCTTGGTTATTTGATGTTAAAAATTTGTTTTGTTCTTGTATTGATTTTAAAGTTGCCATTGCAGCCTCTTTTTCGTCGTCACAAGTGTTTAATTTAACAGTAGTAGAATCTAAAAGATTTTTTGTGTTTTGTTGTAATTCTTCAAGTTCTGTGAATTTTTTTTGTGATACACAAGATGATAATAGTATACCCGAAACCAATAAAGCGATTGCTTTTTTCATAGTGTTTTGTTTTATTATTATAGACAACGCAAATTAAATGAATTTATTTTATTTTTTATTCAAATCCTTGAAAATTAATTTTTTATCTAAAAAATAGGAAAGAAGGATATTCTTGGTGTAGAAGAAGTTTTCTTTTTTTACGAATTGTTCAGATTTTAACTTCATAGCTTTAAATCCTTTATAAAACGCATAATGCGCCTTAATTATCGCTAAGGTTGAATTAAAATTTAGGTTTAAAAGATAATAGCCACTAATCAAGCCATCCCAACAAAGTCTTTTAAAGAGAGTCCACGCTAATTTTTCAGAGGGCACATTTTTAGTTAGCATTAATAAAGAGTTCCTATGGTTAAGAAAAACTTTTTGAGGTGAAGGTGCTAGTGTAGCTCCTCCAACATGGTAAACTTTTGATGCACCCAATGCCATTGTTTTATATTCTGCATTGAAAACACGCCAACATAAATCAATTTCTTCTTGGTGAGAAAAAAAGGAATCTTCAAACCCATTTTGCTCCCAAAATAGCTTGCTTCGAATAAAGAAACAAGCACCACTTGCCCAAAAAACCTGTGTAGGTAAATCATATTGACCTTTGTCTTCTTCAATATTTTTATGAATCCTTCCCCTACAAAAAGGGAAACCATTGGCATCAATGAAACCACCTGCTGCACCTGCGTATTCAAAATGTGAGGGCTTCTTAAAATCTAGTATATGAGGCTGTAATATTCCAGTTTCTGAATTTGATTTAAAATGATCAAGTAATGGCGGTAGCCAATTTTTAGTGACGAGAACATCTGTGTTTAGCAAACAATATACATCCGCATCCACCTCTTTTAGGCCCTCGTTATAGCCACCTGCATATCCAAGATTTTCAGAAAGTGAAATACACTGAAGGTCTGGGTAGTTGATTTTAATCCATGAAACAGAAGTATCAGTAGATCCATTATCTATAACAATTACTTTTGCTTCAGGACTAAACTCAATAACTTTAGATAAAAATTTCTTGAGCAATTTAACCCCATTAAAATTCAATAAAACAACTGCTACCGGTTTCATTTAATATTGGTATAATTGGGTAAATCTTCAATGAAGGCATACTGATTTTTTTGATAATCCATTTTACAAAAGTAATGATCTAATCCATTGGAAACCATTAAAAAATGACTCTGTAAGTTAAGGTTGTAACGTGCGATTTGGTCAAAGACCTCTTGATTTATAGCAACTGAAGGACGCTTGCACTCAATGAGTATATGATGTTCTCCTTTTGGTTTTGTAACAACTATGTCAAAGCGTTTTCTTGTTTGAAAAACCTTAATTTCCTTTTCAATTAAAATCCAAGAAGCTGGATACCCCTTATTTTCAATCAGATAATTAACACAATGAACACGCACCCATTCTTCTGGGGTATTTATCAACCATTTTTTACGTACACGATCAAAAATATAGGATTTATTTTCCTTATTTTTGAGAAACACTTTATAGTTGGGAAAATTAAGTTTTTCCATACTGTAAAAATGCAATAAATTTTTAAGATGAAAGAGTTCCACACGCTACTTTCTAAGATTGAAAAAAACCAGTTTTCGCCATTTTACTTATTGGCTGGAATCGAAGGGTATTATATAGATGCCATAGCAGACGCCTTAATTGGAAAGTTGGTCGAGGAATCTTCTAAAGACTTTGATTGCACTTATTTTTATGGAAAAGAAGCTATTCCTTCAGAAATTATCGAAACGGCTAAACGTTATCCTATGATTTCAACATACAACGTTGTTATTATTAAAGAAGCGCAATTTATAAAAAAAGAAGTATTGGATGAATTGATTTCTTATGTAGAAAATCCAATGCCGCAAAGTGTTTTAATCCTATGTTATAAAAATAAAAACTTTAATAAAGGAAGGAAGCTATATAAAGCAGCCCTCAAAACCGGGGAAGTTTTAATGGTAAAACCTCTTTTTGAGAATCAAATTTCACCATGGGTTAATAATCAGGCAAAAAAAATGAAGCTTGATGTTGATCCGAAAGCATCTATAATATTATCTGAATTTATTGGAGCTAATTTGAGTGCTCTCAACAATGAGTTGGTTAAACTTAAGCTGGCTGTAAAAGAAGGAGAAACGGTCACTGTCGAACATATTGTATCTCATGTAGGCGTTAGTAAGGAGTTTAATAGTTTTGAACTTCAAAAATCGATTGGATTAGGGCAGTTTTCAAAAGCTTTTCAAATTATTCAATATTTTGGGCGGAATCCAAAAAGCCAACCTTTGGTTTTAACACTTTCAACTTTACACAGTTACTTTCAAAAACTTCTTATCCTTAAGGGATTAAAAAACCCATCAAATGCTGCAACTGTATTATCTATAAACCCTTATTTTGTTAATGATTTTTATGTTGCAGCAAAGCGCTTTAATATGCGACAAATAACAATGGCAATGCATCATGTATTTAAAGCTGATTTAAAAAGCAAAGGAATTGAAGGTGCCAATAATAATTCACAAAGTATTTTAGAAGAATTACTCTTAAAACTATTTACTCTTTAGTTATAATGAAAATTTTTTCGGATTTGCTTCATGCATAATCGAATATAAAGCCTCAAATATATCGTCTTCGGAGGGTTTTGAAAAATAATCTCCATCTCCTCCATATGCTGGACGGTGTGATTTTGCTGCTAAAAGCTTTGGAGCGCTATCTAATAGGGAGAAGATATTTTGTTTTTCAATGAGTTGTTGTAATATATAAGCGGAAGCACCCCCAGGAACGTCTTCATCAACAATCAATAGTCGGCTTGTTTTTGCAATACTATCCCGAATATCTTCGTTTAAATCAAAAGGGATTAAACTTTGAATATCAATTATTTCAATATGTATACCGGCGTGGAGCAATCTTTTTGTGGAAGCCTCAACAATTCTAAGCGTAGATCCGTATGAAACCACCGTAACGTCATTCCCTTCCGTTAAAACATCTACTTTTCCCAAGTTGAGGGAGAATTCACCAAGGTTTGAGGGTGGTGTTTCTTTGAGGCGGTATCCATTTAAGGGTTCAACGACAATGGCTGGTTGTTCAATTTGAAGCAGGGTATTATAAAAGCCTGCTGCTTGGGTCATGTTTCTAGGGACTAGAATATGCATGCCTCGTAACAAATGAATCATGCCTCCCATGGGTGAACCAGAATGCCAAATCCCTTCCAAACGATGTCCTCTGGTACGAATAATTAAAGGTGCTATTTGCTGTCCTATGGTGCGGTAATTCATTGAAGCTAAATCATCACTTAGAATCTGTATACAATACAATATATAATCTAAATATTGAATTTCAGCAATAGGGCGAAGGCCACGTAAAGCCATCCCAATTCCTTGTCCAGCAATAGTAGTTTCTCTAATGCCGGTATCAGCAATCCTTAGGTCTCCGAATTTTGCTTGTAAACCCTCTAATCCTTGGTTTACATCTCCAATTTTACCAACATCTTCGCCAAATATTAGGAGGTTATCATGCTTTTTAAGAAGTGCTTCAAAATTATCTCTTATGATAATTCGTCCGTCAACAGGAGCACTATTATCATTGAATATTGCTGGTGTAGCATTGAAAGCAAGTAAATCTTCTTTCGAAAGACTATATAAATGGGATGAAATTCGTTCACTTAAATATGAGGTGAGTTTTGTTAACCAATTTTGAAAGTCTTGAATGTTTGCATTAGGATAGTTAGAGAGTACTATTTTAATTTGTCTTCCAGCTGATATAATATCTTTATACCCGAGATCTATCACTTTCTCTAAATTGGAAAATATAACTTGAATCTGGGTATCATTATGCGTGCTTTTTTTTAAAATATTAAAAAAACAGAGTAGCTGTTCTTTTTCTTTTAATATTGGTTCATTATATGCACTCCAAGCTTTTATTCGTGAAATTTTTACGCTTTTTTTAGCATCGGCTTCAATTTGAGTTATTTCACTTTCTTGTGCAAAACCTTCTGAAATAATCCAAGCCCGCATTTTATCATTACAGTCGTGTGCTTTTTCCCAACCAAGGCGCTCTTTTGATTTATAACGTTCATGAGAACCAGATGAAGAATGTCCTAAGGGTTGTGTTAATTCAGTTACATGAACTAAAACGGGGACATGATCTTCACGTGCAACTTTTGAGGCAAATTGATAAGCTTCTATTAATGCTAAATAATCCCACCCTTTTACTGTTATTATCTCAAAACCAGAAGCCTCTTCGGTCCGCTGAAATCCCTTTAGCGCTTCGGAAATACTTTCTTTTACTGTGTGATCTTTATTGGACACAGAAATGCCATATTCATCATCCCAAACACTAATAACCATTGGTACTTGCATCACCCCAGCAGCATTGAGTGTTTCGAAAAACATTCCTTCACTAGTACTTGCATTTCCAATTGTTCCCCATGCAATTTCGTTTCCTTTTTTAGAAAATAATGCATCATTATGTGTGCTAAGGTTTCGATATATTTTTGAAGCTTGTGCCAGTCCTAAAAGACGTGGCATTTGTGAACCTGTAGGAGAAATATCGCCACTATGATTTTTTTGATCAACAATTTTAAGCCAGTTACCCTCTTTGTCTCTGCTTGCGGTTACAAAATGCCCACCCATTTGACGCCCACCAGACATAGGCTCGCGTTCAAGATCTAAATCTGCATATAAGGCAGCAAAAACATTTTCTACGGTTAAGAGTCCCTGGGCAAATAAAAGGGTTTGATCACGATAGTATCCTGATCTAAAATCCCCATTCTCAAAAAAGTGATTCATTGCCAGTTGAGGCAATTCTTTTCCATCTCCAAAAATTCCAAAATTGCCTTTTCCAGAAAAAACTTCTCGCCTTCCTAAGTAACTACACTCTCGACTTAAAACGGCAATTTTATAATCTTCTATAACCTTTTTTTTAAAGTCATAAAAACTAATTTTAGGTTCGTCTCCTTGTTTTTTTATTTTCATTGGATGGTGTGAAAATACAAAAAATATAGCGGTTTTTAAATTGAAAGAAATCTTGATATTTTACTTCAAACGTTAAAAACTTCGTTTAAAACCACTTACGGGTAAATAAACTTGTAAGTGTTCTAAAACTTGGATCCAAAAGGAAACGAATTTTCGTAGCAAATTGTGGTTGAGTAAATTCAAAACCATTGGAAGAAAATACAGGGAGAAATATTTCTAAGTAATCAGGGCTCATATTTAATTTAATTCCAGAATCAAAATAAGCATTAGCTTTTCCATTATAGTTTTTTAATATCCCCACGTCTCCATATACCTCCAACCATTTCCAAACTCCCATAGAGAGGTTTAGGGATGCCATATAATCATTCGCTGTTGAATATTCGAATATTGATTTAAAACCTCCTTCTGATTGAACAAACTGTTGGCTGTAGATTCCAGCAGTTTCAGATCTTCCTAAGTACCGATTTTGAAAAAGATAATCTGTGGGCCGGTTTAAATTAAAATTGAAAAAATTAGACTCTAAAGAGTTGTGCCATAAAAACTTACCAGCGAATAAACGAGCACTTAATTGACGTCCACTTGGAAATAGTTTCCTTACTTCACCACTAAGTTGAATCTTACCAAAGGTTTTTGAGAGTTCTAAGTTTGTTTGAGTACTAATATAGTCTATGGTATTGTTTCGTAATAAAACATGACGTAAATTCAGAATACTATAATCTGGATTCGACACTACATTAGGGGACTGTTCTCGAAAAACATTGTACCAGGCCAGCATCAGGTATTGCCTTTTATTATCCCTGATGTTTTTAGGTCTAAAAGACCAACTTATTGAGGGGATTATGACTGAATAACGATAATTGGTGTCATAATGAAAACTACTTCCTGAGATCCTAAAACGGGTAAGGTAGTTTTTGCTATCCGCCTTAAACAACTTATAGTCTAACTTAAAAAAGCCAACAATATCTTTCTCAAGAAAGGTGTATTGAGGATGAAAATCAAATTCAAAAGCCTTGTTTTTAATTAGACTATTATAAAAACGTATACCCGTAGTAATGCCATCATAAACATTAAAGTCAAACACGGGGTGAAATAAAATTTGTTTTCTTTGAGGGTCTTCAGCGTCTTTAACAAGTGTAAACTTCAGTTTTTTTAATCCTAGAAGTGTATTTATAGGTCTCCAGTTATTTGCTTTATTAGCTTCTGGAAAATTAATGTTGGGGTTAATGGCAACAAAATTTGCTGCTTTTCTCTCCCATGACAATATCGTATCTTCTTTACTGAGATTTATCCATTGTTGTTTTATTATTTTGTCATCTTTCAACAACCCAATTAAAATAGGCACTTTTCGCTTATCTCTACTGCTTACTCTGAAACGAATGGAGTCATTTGTTTTTTTAAGATCTCTTATTTT
>JBKEHX010000079.1:0-7811 GCA_046711205.1 Flavobacteriaceae bacterium | reverse complement strand
TGGAATATAAAAACGTTTCTTAATGATGTTAGCATCAAAACGACGCTTTGTTCGGTTCATGGCTTTAGAAACATTGTTTCCAAACATTACCCGCTTTCCTGTTAATTCACAAATTTTTGACATTTTCGTCTTTTTAACGTGGGTGCAAATTTACTGTTTTTTATAGAGTAACAAAATAGTTTGCCTAAATTTTAAAGAGTTTTTTGCATTTCAAAAAAAAAAGCGTTTTAAGACTTATCACTACTGCTTTAAAAATCTTCTTAATGGGTAATTACTCACCTATTTATTCTAGTTAATTTGGTCTAGTAATAACTCGAAAGCCTTATGAACAGACTTTGCAATCACACGCTCACGGTGACGTCCAAAAAGGAACTTTTCTGTAACTACTTTATTTTCAGTGGCTATTGCAATCCAGACGGTTCCGATTTCGGCATCAGAATCACCTTTTGAGGGCCCTGCATTTCCAGTCGTTGATAAACCTACTGAAGCATTGAATTTTTTCCGTGTATTTTCTGCCATAGCAACTGCCACTTCTTTACTCACCACTGAGTATTTTTTTATTAAGGCACCAGAAACTCCTAATAAATCGATTTTGCTTTGGGTATAATAAGTTACGGCACTCCCTTTGAAATATAAAGAGGCTCCTGGAACTCTAGTTAAACGGGAAGCAATTTCCCCCCCTGTACAACTTTCTGCTAATGCCAATGTTTTTTGTTGCTTCACAAAACCTTCTTTTATTTGAATCTCCAAAGAGGTTTCATCTTCAAAACCAGCAAAAATATCTTTTATTAAAGGTAATAACTTTTCGATTTCATCCTCAATTGAGCACTTAAGGTGGTTTTCATCTGCACCTACTGAAGATAATCGAAGTCTTACCCTCCCTAAGTTTGGGAGGTATGCTAATTTAATGGGTTCAGGCAAATTGTTCTCCCATGACTCAATACGTTCTGCTATAGCACTTTCGCCAAGACCATAGGTCATAACTGTTTTGTGTAATATAAAAGGACGGGTGAAATGTTGCTGTAGTGCTGGAATAACCCTACCGGTCATCAAGGATTTCATTTCAAAGGGAACACCTGGAAGTGAAATGATAACTTGGTGTTCTTTTTCAAACCACATGCCAGAAGCTGTTCCGTGATCATTTTTTAAAACACGTGCTTTTGAGGGAAGCATTGCCTGCTGGCGGTTTTTGTTATTTATAGGGGTAGTTACATATTTTGCAAAAATCTCCTCTATATGAGCAAGAATTTCCTTGTTCTCAACTAATATGTCTTTAAAATATTCACAAAGTGTATGCTTTGTTAAGTCATCTTTGGTAGGACCTAATCCGCCGGTAAGAATTACGACTTCTGCTCTTTTTGAGGAGGCGTCTAAAGCTTCTACAATGTGTTCTTTTTGATCTGAGACACTAGTGATTTGTGCTATTTCAATTCCTATTTTATTTAACGTTTTTGCTAAAAAAACAGCATTTGTATTGTCAATTTGGCCAATTAAAATCTCATCTCCAATAGTAATTAATTCTGCCTTCATATTATTTTATCATAACTGAAAAGGCTTGTTTATTTTCAATAAAGCCAACTAATTGATCTTCTAATGCAACAGGTCCAACACCCTCTGGAGTTCCTGTAAAAATTACATCTCCAATTTTTAACGTAAAGTATTTAGAGCAATACGAAATGAGTTCATCAATCTTCCAAAGCATATTAGCCGTGGTAGCTTCTTGAACTGTAGTGCCATTTTTATCGAGTCTAAAGGACACTCTATCTATAGAGTTAAAGGTGTTTTTGTCAAACCAATCGCCTATTAAGGAAGAGCCATCAAATGCTTTTGCTTTTTCCCAAGGAAGCCCCTTTTGCTTTAATTCATTTTGAACGGTTCGTGCTGTGAAGTCAATTCCCAATCCAATTTCAGAATAGTACTTATGTGCAAACTTAGGAGCTATATGTTTTCCTAATTTCTGAATACGTACTAATACCTCAACTTCATAATGAATATCATCACTAAAATGAGGAATAAAGAAAGGTTGATTTTTTTGAAGTATCGTTGTATCAGGTTTTAAAAACAGGACGGGTTCTTCTGGTTTTTTATTTTTTAACTCATCTATATGAGCACCATAATTCCTTCCAATACAAATAATTTTCACTTGCTTATCCTTTAGTATTCATTGCTTGTAATCTTATTTCTGTCAAAATCTTTTTAGTATAACGAGGGAAATCTGCATTTAAAACCCATCCGAAATATCCTGATTCAGTGGCTAAAACATCTACTACCCTTTTACCCTTATGTTTTCCAAAACCAAAACAAGGTTCTCCAGCTTTATCATAAACAACAAAGCCAGCAAAATCAGCAGCCTTTCTGCGAGTACTAAATTCATTTAAAAAATTAATATTGGGCTCTAAATCCTTGTAACGATCCAATTGTGCAATAAGCACATCATGTGTAGCCTTGGTGTCAGCATTCGCAGAATGTGCATCCTTAAGGTCTTCATTACAATAAAAGCGAAGTGCTGCAGTAAGGGTGCGTTGCTCCATTTTATGAAAAATAGTTTGAACATCTACTGTTTTAATGTTTTTAAAATCAAAGTTAACTTCAGCCCTTAGCAACTCTTCAACCAATAATGGTATGTCGAAGCGATCTGAATTATAACCGGCAAGATCACATCCTTTTAAAAAACTATAAATCTCATTTGAACGTTCTTTGAACGTTGGTTCATTGGCTACCATTTCATCTGTAATGCCATGAACAGCTGATGCCTCTTGTGGAATTGATTGCTCTGGGTTGGTTCGCCACTCTTTATTTTCTTGTGTGCCGTTTGGATGTAATTTTAAAATTGCAATTTCTACAATTCTATCCTTTGAAATATCGGTACCTGTGGTTTCTAAATCAAAAAAACAAAGTGGTTTAGAGAGTTGAAGTTTCATGCTTTATTTAGGGTTTAGTAAGGAAGCGTTTCTTCCCAGTTTTCGAGATATTCTGCTACACGTTTGACGAAAAGTCCTCCCGCAGCACCATTTATTACTCTGTGATCATAACTGTGAGACAAAATCACTTTGTGTCTTATACCTATAAAATCCCCTTCAGGAGTTTCTATAACGGCAGGCATTTTACGAATGGCGCCAATGGCTAAAATACCGACCTGAGGCTGATTAATAATAGGCGTTCCCATAATAGAACCGAAATTTCCTATGTTAGTAAATGTATAGGTACCGTCCTGAACTTCATCAGGTTTTAAAGTGTTTTTTCTCGCTCTATTTGCTAAATCATTTACTGCTTTTGCTAAGCCTACTAAGTTAAAATGATCTGCGTTTTTAATTACAGGCACAATTAAATTACCATCAGAGAGTGCGGTTGCCATTCCAAGATTAATGGCTTGTTTTATGATAATTTTATCACCCCGTATACTGCTGTTTAATTCAGGGTAATCGCGAAGTGCTTTAATAATTGCTGTCATAAACAAAGGAGTGAATGTAAGCTTTTCGCTCTCCCTTTTTTGAAAAGCATTTTTAGCTTCTTCTCGCCAATTCCATAAATTAGTAACATCTACTTCAATAAATGACTGCACGTGTGCCGCAGTCTGCAAACTAGATGTCATGTTTACAGAAATAAGTTTTTCCATACGCGTCATTTCAACAATCTGATCATTTCCTGTCAAACTGTCGCTTGGAGAAACAAAAGATGTTGCCTCCGTTTTAGATTCATAAAAATGACCTTGAGGTATTTTTTTGATACTTGCTGTTTCAGAAGAAGAACTATTTGTTATAAATGCTAAAATATCTTTCTTTGTGACTCTTTGGTGTTTTCCTGAACCAACAATGGTATCAAGAACTGCAGGAGAAATTCCTTCTTCTTTTGCAATATTTCGAACTAAGGGGGAATAAAATTTTGCACTCCCTTTTGTAGTGATTTTAACCGTTTCTTGTATGGTTTTGATTTCATCCAAAAGGACTTCTACTAATACTTCTGGAGCACGAACTAATTCTTCTTTGACTGCTGATAAACTAGGCTCTGGAGCTTTATATTGAAGTGTTTTTTCGGGAGTACTTACGGATTCCTCACTCATTTCTCCATCAATCGCAATGACTGCAAGTACATCTCCAACAGCTACTACCTCATTTTCTTTAAATCTTTTTTCAACTAAGACACCTGTTACTTCAGCAGTAACATCCGTGTCTACTTTATCGGTGGCAATTTCTACAATAGCATCATCTAAAGAAATAGGATCCCCTATTTCCATAAGCCATTTAGTAATTGTGGCTTCGGCTACACTTTCGCCCATTTTAGGTAATTTCAAAAGATATTGTCCCATGTAGTATATTGTTTTGCAAAAGTATCAAATTTTGACATTGTTCGTGGCTTTTACAACTTCTTCTATATGCAAAAAATAAATTTAACTTTTAGAAATGGATGCCTCAAAGGGAATTCGTGCCAAAATACTTCTCCCCAATGTAACCTCATCCGTATACTCCAATTCGTCGCCAACAGGAATACCTCTTGCTATGGTAGACGTTTTTACCTCATAAGGACTTAATGATTTATACATATAAAAGTTGGTAGTATCTGCTTCCATAGTTGCGCTAAGCGCAAAAATAAGTTCACTCACTTCATCATTTTTAACTTTCTCAATTAGGGAATCAATCTTTAAATCTTGAGGTCCTATTCCATCCATTGGAGATATGATTCCCCCAAGAACATGATACAAACCGTTATATTGTCCTGTATTTTCGATGGCCATTACATCTCGAATGTCTTCAACGACACATAGTAATTTTTTATTTCGCTTAGGACTCGCGCATATTTGACAGAGAAGAGAATCTGATAAATTATGACATCTTTCACAAAAAATAACACCTTGTCGAAAAGATGTTAAGGCTGAAGTTAGTGAAAGGGTGTGTTCAACAGGCTGTTTAAGTAAATGAAGTGCAAGTCTCAATGCCGTGCGTTTCCCTATACCTGGGAGTTGTGCAATTTCTAGTACTGCATTTTCAAGTAATTTTGAAGAAAAATCCATAGGCAAATTTACAAAAATATGAGTGTAAACTAATTTGTACCTTTAACAACTTAATGTCTAAAATGATATCACCTCTTTTTATTCTATGTCTTATCATAGGTTACTTTTTGGTTTTAGTGGGAATTGCTTATGCCACAGGAAGAGAAGATTCTAACGAAAGTTTTTTTAAAGCCAATAGAAATTCGCCTTGGTATTTAGTTGCTTTTGGAATGGTGGGAGCTTCCCTTTCTGGTGTTACTTTTATTTCTGTTCCCGGATGGGTACAAGATTCTCAGTTTACTTATTTTCAAGTAGTTATGGGTTATTTTGTGGGTTACTTTGCAGTAGCTTATGTTTTATTACCGGTGTATTATAAAAATAATGTTACTTCAATTTACGAATACCTAAATAGTAGGTTGGGGCAAAATAGTCATAGAGCTGGTGCGTTTTTTTTCTTTATATCAAGAGTATTAGGAGCTGCTTTTCGCTTGTTTTTAGTTGCTATTGTTTTACAACAATTCATTTTTGATGCCTGGAATATTCCCTTTGAGATAACCGTTGTTTTATCCATTGTTTTGATATGGGTCTATACACAAAGAGGTGGAATTAAAACCATTGTATTTACAGATACGCTTCAAACAACACTAATGATACTATCTGTTATTTTATCCATAGCGTATATTAATCAGGCGCTGGGCTGGACTTTTTCAGACTTTCTAGCGTCGTCTGAACTTTTACAATACAATAAAATTTTTGTTACCGACTCCTTGTTAACTAGAAATCATTTTCTTAAATCTTTTATTGGGGGTGCATTTGTGACTATATGCATGACTGGATTGGATCAAGATATGATGCAAAAAAACTTAAGCTGTAGAACATTGAAAGATGCACAGAAAAATATGTTAGTCTTTAGTTTTGTCTTGGTTCTTGTTACGGGTCTTTTTATGTTATTGGGTGCTTTACTATTTATTTATGCGGAAACCAAAGGAATACAAATTCCATTAATGGATGGAAGTCAAAAAACAGATCTTCTCTTCCCTGAAATAGCATTAAATGGCCCTTTAAGTATTTCCGTTGCTGTTACGTTTATCTTAGGGTTAATTGCGGCTGCTTACAGTAGTGCAGATAGTGCGCTAACCTCACTTACAACTTCTTTTTGTATTGACTTTCTTAATATCAAAAAATATGATGAAGGTAAGCAGAAAAGCCTTAGGAAAAAGACACATATAGGGATGAGTGTTTTACTTATTGTAGTGGTAATCCTTTTTAAATACTTTTTAGATCGAAATGTTATTGATGGATTATTGACTTTAGCTGGCTATACGTATGGTCCACTATTAGGCTTGTTCGCCTTTGGAATTTTCACTTCTTATAAGATTAATGATAAAAAAGTCTGGTGGGTCCTCATAGGTGCTTTAACACTAATTAGCATTGCGGGAAATATAGATGCTGCTTCACTTGGAGGATATGAATTAGGCTATGAATTACTTCCCCTTAACGGATTAATAACTTTTTTAGGTCTTGTACTGATCCGTAGAAAGTAAAACCAAAGTACAGGCACTCTCCCATAAAATACCTTTATCATTTAATAACTTAACTAAGTTAGGATTTTCTGAGCCCGGATTAAAAAGGACACGCTTCGGATTCGTTTTTATAATAAAATTATAATAAGGTTCTTGTCTTGAAGTACTAAGATATAATGTGATTGTGTGAATATTCGTTTGTAAATCAAACGGAGTTACAATGGGTATATTGGCTACTAATCCCTGATCTATCCCCATAGGAACTACCTCAATTCCATATTCAACAAGAAGATGAACTGCTTTGTAAGCATACCATTCAGGCTTGGTACTTGCGCCAAGGACAAGCGTTTTATACTTTACCATTGAATCATTACACTACCCCAAGTAAATCCACTTCCAAAAGCAGCTAAAACTACTTTGGTTCCAGGTACAATTTTACCTTCTTCCCAAGCTTCGGTTAATGCGATTGGAATGGAAGCGGCCGTTGTGTTTCCATAGCGTTGAATGTTATTATAAACTTGGTCATCACTTAAGCCAAATTTCTTTTGAACAAATTCTGAAATCCTCAGGTTGGCTTGATGAGGAATTAACATTCCGATTTCATCAGGGGTCCATCCTGTTTTCTTTAATCCTTCCATAATTACTTCTGAGAAACGCACAACCGCATTTTTAAAAACAAATTGACCGTTCATATGGGGATAGTATGAAATATCATCAGGGTTATTGTCTGCAATAATCTCAGGTACCCATCGACCTGTATTAGGGCCAATCAAAGAAAGTTCTTTCGAATGTTTTCCATCAGAATGTAAATGAGAAGAAAGTATTCCTTCCTTATTATTTTCGGTACGCGTAATTACAGCTGCACCTGCTCCATCCCCAAAAATTACAGAAACATTTCTCCCACGCGAAGTCATGTCCAAACCACCTGAATGGAATTCTGATCCAATAACCAATACATTTTTATACATTCCAGTTTTAATAAACTGATCAGCGGTAGCCAAAGCATAAACAAAACCTGAACACTGCATGCGAATGTCCATTGCCGGACAGTCAGGAATTTCTAGAGCATCCTGAACCAATACTCCAGATCCAGGGAAATAATAGTCTGGACTTAATGTTGCTAGAAGAATTAAATCAATTTCTTGTGCATTCATGTTGGCTCGCTCCAATGCGATTTTTGAGGCTTTCACTCCCATAGTTGCAACGCCTTCACCATCTCCTTTTTTTATATGTCTTCGTTCTAGAATGCCTGTCCTTTCAACAATCCATTCACTTGAGGTGTCCATTAGCTTTTCTAAATC
>JBKEHX010000078.1:0-7827 GCA_046711205.1 Flavobacteriaceae bacterium | reverse complement strand
CTTTATAAAAAAACATACCGTTAGGGTCATTCATCCAGTTTTTTTTTGGTGAAAAATGAAAAGAAGGGCGGTATTTAAGTTCATCTGAATTAAATTCAGTCATACTTGTTTGCTTTTTTGTGTCTACTAAATCATTACAGCTTATCAAGCTAAAAAATAAAGCTGAAATGAAAATAACTTCTTTGATTGTTTTCATTTTAAAGCGTTGTTTTTATCCTCAATTAATTTTTTGCTCAATTCTTCTAAAGGAATTCCTTTTGTTTCTGGCATCATATAGTGCACAAATAATAATTGAAGTACCATAAAGAAGGCGAAAATTAAAAACACCACACCTGCCCCTATCGTGGAAAATAAAAGAGGAACAAACGAAGGTATTATCGCTGCTAGAATCCAGTGTACGCTTGTTCCAAAAGATTGTCCTGAGTTTCTAAGATGATTTGGGAATATTTCAGAGATATAAACCCAAATTATTGCTCCTTGTCCTATTGCGTGTGAAGCAATAAAGAGGAATAAGAACAGAGGAATCAAGATTCCTCCCCATTGAAAGAAAAAGGCACAGGCAACTAAACTCAAAGAAATAATATAGCCAAATGAGCCATAATACATTAGGATTCTTCTCCCTTTTTTATCAATTAATGATATTCCTATAAATGTAAAAATAAGATTAATGACACCAATACCAACACTACTCAAAAGGGACGTGCTTTCTCCAAGACCTCCTTCTTCAAAGATTCTGGGGGCATAATATAAAAAAGCATTAATCCCTGAAAGTTGGTTAAAGAAGGCAACTAAAAAAGCTAGTTTTAAGGGAAATGAATATTTCTTGTCAAAGATGGATTCCTTTTTATTTTGAGTATTTACGTTATCGTTAATCTCCTCCACTAAAGCTTCAAAAGAACCCTCAGGATCTATTTTATTATAAATGGTTTTAGCCTCAGCTTCTTCACCGTTTGAAATTAACCATCGAGGGCTTTTGGGAATCCCTAAGCATAAAAAGGTAAAGATAATCGCTGGAAAAGCTTCCACTCCCATCATCCATCTCCATGCATTTTCACCAATATCACTTAACATATAATTAGAGAGAAAAGCCAGTAAAATTCCGAAAACTAAATTAAACTGATACAGACCAACCAAACGTCCTCTGTCCTTTGCTGGTGCAATTTCTGAGATATAAGCAGGTGCAGCGATGGTTGAAATCCCAACGCCCAAACCACCAATAAATCGAAAGACTGCAAATACGATAGGATCATTTGCTAAAGCTGAACCCACAGCAGATACTGTATATAAAATTCCGATCCAAAAAAGGGTCGTCTTTCTTCCAAAACGGTGGGTGGGAATGCCTCCAAAAATAGCACCAACAACTGTTCCCCATAAGGCCATAGCCATCACTACAATTCCATGAAAACTATCTGAAGACTGCCAGAGGGTTTGTAATTTTTTGTCTGCCCCCGAGATGACAACAGTGTCAAATCCAAATAAAAGTCCTGCTAAAGCTGCAACTAGTGACCAATAGAAAACTTGTTTCATTTCAAAAAAGAATTTAGACGTTCGTTTAAATTGTTTGATTAACTATCTATCTAAAGTAGAATTAATTTTTAAATATGTATATAAATCGGTCTTCATTATGAAATCATATCCTAAATAAGTGCCTGAAAGTTCTGTATATTTAAGAAAAATAATCAAATGAAACCTCTTTTTAAAAATTCACTTCCCTTAGTGTTATTTACTATTTTGTTGTTTGGCTGTAACTCAGCTTCATCAAAAAAAGAAACTAAAAAGCCCCGAATTGCCATTGCTGGTTTGGCAATAGAGTCAAGTACTTTTTCCCCTGCAAGGTCTGGGATAGATGCTTTTTTAGCCCGAGAAGCCGAAGATATTTTTGAATACTATCCTTTTTTAACGGAAGAGAGTGAGCGAAGAGAAGCCGCAGATTGGATTCCAACACTAAGGGGCCATGCACTTCCTGGAGGAATGGTTACTAGAATGGCTTATGATTCTTTAGTTGGAAAAACCCTGAATCTACTAAAGAAAGGAATGCCATATGATGGTCTTTTTTTTGACATTCATGGTGCAATGAGTGTAGAGGGAGTTGATGATCCTGAAGGTGATTTCATTGCTAAAATACGAGCTCTAATTGGAACCGAAACGCTAATTTCAACCTCCATGGACCTCCATGGAAATGTCTCTAGGCGGCTTGCAAAACATTCTGATCTTATAACATGTTATAGAATGGCTCCGCATGAAGATGCGATTGAATCCAAGCAACGTGCTGTGGATAACCTTTTAGAGCGTCTCGCTAGCGGAAAAGGTAAGCCAAAATTCAAGGCTTGGATTCCTGTGCCTATTCTCTTGCCTGGAGAAAAAACAAGTACCCGTATTGAGCCCGGTAAAAGTCTCTATGAAAAAGTACAGCCCCTGACAGAAAAAGAAGGAGTTATTGATGCTGCTATTTGGATTGGATATGCCTGGGCAGATGAACCTAGAAACCATGCCGTGGTTATGGTAACAGGAGATGATGAACAAGCCGTTACAGAAAGTGCAGAAACACTTGCCCAAGCTTTTTGGGACGTAAGAAACAAATTTGAATTTGTGGCTCCTACTGCAACCTTAGAAAAGAGTGTAGCCCTTGCGTTAAAATCTAAAAAGAAACCCTACATAATCAGTGATATGGGTGATAATCCAACTGCCGGAGGAGCGGGAGATGTTACTTGGACTCTTAGGGAGCTTTTGTCCAATAAGGCCTTTCAAAACGAATCGGGGCCAACCCTTATTTATGCTTCTATTCCTGGGCCAGAAATGATCGAAGCTGCAGAAGCTGCTGGTATTGGAGGAAAGGTTTCTGCCAAAGTTGGTGCTATGGTAGACAACCGCTTTTCGCCACCTTTACTTTTAAATGGTGTGGTAGAAGCAATTTATAAAGGAGATGTTCATGCAGAAATAGAAGCTGTTATTCGAGTAGGTAGTATAAAAGTAATTGTTACTAAAAAACGTAAGCCCTACCATCGTGAAAAAGATTTTACTCAATTGGGCTTAATTCCTAGAGGGGCAGATATATTGGTTGTGAAAATTGGATACCTTGTGCCTGAGCTTTATAATATACGTGGCGATTGGATTATGGCACTAACTCCAGGGGGAGTAGATCAAGACCTTGAGCGATTGGGTTATAAACGAATTAAAAGGCCAATGTTTCCATTGGATAAAGAAATGGATTCAATTAATTTAAAAGCACGTTTAATTCCTGCATCTGATGCTCTGTAATTTAAATAAACGAAACTATGCGTATTCTTTTCATTAGTGTTCTTTCATTATTAATAATTGGGTGTGCTTCAAAACAAAACAGTTTTTTAAATGAAGAAAAAAAGATTGAGGGGCTTCAGGAATCCGTAGAAATTTTGAGGGATCAATGGGGTATAAATCATATTTATGCCAATAATCAACAAGATCTCTTTTTTGCTCAGGGTTATGCGTCCTTCATGAGTTTTCTCATAATACATTATTTGAGCTCGATCTGAAACCTTTGCTAACTCTTCTAGATATGAAACAATTTGATCATGACGTGTGTGTTGTGATCCTATTTCATGCTCTAAAAAATCTTTTGGGGTAGGTATTTCTAAATGAAAAGGTTTGTATCGCTCTGTGAAATAATCTTGCCCAAATAAGGGTGCTGCTAAAAAAAGTAAGCTTAATAAATGTTTCATAGCTAAGTTGATTTAAATTAAAAATACACTATTTGAAACAGTTAAAGGTTTTTTTGTGCTGTTTGTATTAAAAAAAAATCAATCATATTAGGACTTAAGACTCTTATCTATAATTAATCTAAATAATTTTTTTTGTTTAATATATATATATATATATTTGTCCTATATTAATTTAGACTAATTATAAATAGTGAAGATGAAGCATCTTTTCTCCCTCTTATTAACGATACATGGCTTTTGGCTTTTCTCACAAAACACGATGAGCTTTGATTCACTTCAGGTAAATTCTAACCAACGTATTTTAAATAATCTTTCTGGAATTCCTCAAGGAGTAACCATTGGAGGCTATGGTGAAATACTTTACAATAAACCCCAGGATTTAAATGCTGAAATTGATGTTCAGCGTTTAGTAATGCTTTTTGGATATAAATTTGATGAACGTGTTCAATTTGTCACAGAGATCGAATTTGAACATGTAAAAGAGGTATATATTGAACAAGCATTTATCAATTATAATTTGACAAACGGGCTGAACATAAGAGCAGGATTGATGCTTGTCCCTATGGGAATTATTAATGAATTTCATGAACCCACAACTTTTAATGGTGTAGAACGACCTAATTTAGATAAAAACATTATTCCTACAACTTGGCGTGAAATTGGAATTGGAGTTTCAGGGCGATTTAATGGAATCAGCCTAAGGTATCAGGCATATTTGTTCAATGGCTTTTTATCTCATAACGGGGAGGGTGGTATTCTTAAGGGCAGTAATGGTTTAAGAAGTGGACGCCAAAAAGGATCAGAATCCACTATGAATCATGTTAATTTTGCTGGAAAATTTGATTTTTATGGTGTCCGCGGTCTACGATTAGGCCTGTCTGGATATCATGGAAAAACTCAAGCTGTAGATGGTCAAAATCAAATTTCAGGAAGTGAAATAGGTATTTCTATGTGGGGCATTGATGGTCGTTATGCCTATAAAAAATTTACAGCACGTAGTCAATATACCATAGCCTCTTTAACGGACACTGAATTGTATAATAAATTGACAGGTCGCGATTTAGGAAGTAAAATAATGGGGTGGTATTTAGAGGCGGCATATAACTTTCTTCCCTTTAAAAATAAACAAAGATTAGATGGGTTTATTCGCTATGAAAACTATAACACACATCATGATGTGGGCGAGTTTACAACCAAAAACAGCGCCTTCCACAGAAAAGAATGGACCTTTGGGTTTTCCTATCATATTGCCCCTGGAGCAGTTTATAAAATAGATTATCAAAATAAATCGACTGCAATTTCAAACTCCAAAAAAGGACAATTTAATATGGGTATAGGTGTTTGGTTTTAACTAATTTTACAGATGAGGAAAAAAGTTTTTATTTCTTTAACTATTGCGTTGACTTTAACTCTTTCAAGTTGGACAGGAGATACTTTATCTGATAGAGACGCAAAATACCTGCTTAAAGAAACCAAAAAAGTAATTAAAAAAACATTCTCTTTAGATGTATTTTACTTAGAGAAAAATTTTAAAGAGCTTAAGTCTACTACTTTTTTACAGGAATATTCCTTTTATAATATAATGGCTCAAGAAGAGACTAAGGGGTATGCAATTATTGCTAGGGCTCCAAGTAAAACAGACAGCTTTGAATACTTGCTTCTTTTTGATTTAAACTTCACCATAAAAAAAGTCAAAGTTTTAATTTATAGAGAGAATTATGGAGGAGAGATTTCAAGCAAACGCTGGCTGTCTCAATTTTCAAAATACTCAGAAGAAAACGATTTTGTTTATGGAGATAATATAAGTGCTATTTCTGGAGCTACAATTTCAGTAAAATCGATTACGACATCTATAAATGATGTTATGAATTCATTGAGAATTCTTAAGGCTAAGAATGAAATCTGATGGAAATACATTATTCTTTAAGAAACTTTTCTAAACCATTTAAGTGCTTTATTGCAGCTTTTATTGTCGTACTCAGTATTGGTTTTTTCACAGGACTCTTTTTTGTCGGAAAAACTGAAAGTAATAGCCCAAGGGGAATGATTGAAAATTATAATGGAAATGAAGGTGTAAATGAAATTAAAGTCATGAAGTTTAAGAAAGGAGCTCGAGAAATGCTTACTATAATTCATACCCATATCCTTTCTCTTTCATTCATCTTCTTCTTTTTAGGAATCTTAGTCTGGGGAACAGAAGCTTCTGTTCTATGGAAAAGCATATTAAGTATTGAGCCTTTTGTTTCTGTATTAACAACCTTCGGGGGAATCTATTTAATCTGGCTAGAGTATCACTTTATGTCTTATGTCGTGATGATCTCTGGTATTCTAATGACTCTAAGCTATACCATTGGTGTGTGTTTCATAATAAAATCTTTGCTTAAACCTCCTTTAAAAAAGAATTCTATTGGATAAGAAGACACTGATTTTTTATGATGCTACCTGTGTTCTTTGCAACCGATCTATCTTTTGGTTAATTAAAAACGATTCTGAAGATAGTTTTCGTTTTTCTCACATCAATAGTTCTTTTGCAAAACAACAAGCTTTTATAATTTCTCAAGAAGCGATTTCAGTTTTAACACCAGAAAATGTTTATTTAAAAAGCGGCAAGGCAGCTCTTTATTTGCTTTTAAAAACAAGGCGCTTTAAATTTCTTTACTTATTTCTCTCAAAAATTCCCCAAGGAATCCTCGATATTTTTTATGCTAAAATAGCGGTTAATCGATACCGTTGGTTTGGAAGCTATTCTAACTGTAAAATTCCTGATGAAAAAATAAAATTCAAGTTTTTAGATTTTTAAATCTATATAACATTTCGAAAAAAGAAAAACCCAACTAGAATTTGGTTTAATTGAATGATCCCTTTGAAGGGTATTTTAATTTCCAAGAAAAAAAATAGCTTTTTATATAAAAATAAGGTCTATATTTGCATTTAAAATAAATTATAATGAATAACGGAACAGTAAAATTTTTCAACAACAATAAAGGCTTTGGCTTTATCACTCCAGATTCTGGAGAAAAAGATGTTTTTGTACATGCAAATAATCTAATTGATGATATCAGCGAAGGAGACAAAGTAAGTTACGACGTGGAATCAAGTGAAAAAGGACCTAGCGCAATAAATGTTAGCAAAGTTTAATTTAGTTTTTTAGCGTGACTTTATTAAAAAAGCGATAATTCTTTATCGCTTTTATTAATATGATTATTTAAAACACTTCTGATTTATTTTAGTAGTGTTTTTTCTATTTAAATCGATTTTATTAAATCATTGTAGGTGTTTTCATGCTTAAATTAAAGCTCTATTGCTGCTGCTTTGACCTAGATTTCAGAAACCAAACCGATTTATTTAAATGTCTTCTTGGTTATAGCCTCTGGTGTTATGCCTAGTTAAGAAGCTATCATTTTCTCTGGGTTCCTCTTTTCAATTTTATGATATGTATGGACAAAATCCTCATGGTATTGAATGGCTGAAGCTCTCGTCAACATTAAAACACGTTTTTGTATAGCTTCTAGCCGTTTGGCAAATTTATGAGGTTCGTTAGATAAACATTCGAAATCCTTTTCTATTTAGATAATAACAGAGTCTTATAAACTATAAATAATTCACAGGGTTTATCATTTGTTATAGCATCTCCAAATTATCTAATTTTCGAGGGCAAACTGATAGATGTTTTCTTTTTCTTCAACGAAATAACTACTTAACAAATCCAAGAAATTACAGGAGATGATATGCCTGTGGTTTAATCACAAGTTCCCCCCCAGTCAGGTTTGTTTGCATCGGTAAGTGCTGAAGTATTAGCTGCAAAAGCTCCTGGTTCAGATGTAATATTTGAAACACACCAACCTGTTAAATCTTGATTGAATGAACTAGCATAATTAAACATATTAGACATATTACCAACATTTGATGTATCCCAGCTTCCTATATCTTGATTAAAATTAGACGCACTTTCAAACATTCCGCTTACATCATAAAATTTTGAGGTATTCCAACCTCCAATATCTTGATTAAAGCTAGATGCTCCTTGAAACATTCTATCTGTATTAGTTACATTGGACATATCCCAAAAACTAATGTCAGAATTAAATGAAGTATTACTTACAAACAATTCTGTCATAATTGTCACCAA
>JBKEHX010000077.1:0-7834 GCA_046711205.1 Flavobacteriaceae bacterium | reverse complement strand
GGTTTTAACTAGAAATTTATAAATTTAAGTAAAGCAATTTCGTATGAGTTGGTTTAAACGAAGTGAGAAAGGGATTCATACCAAAACCGAAGAAAAAAAGGACATTCCTAAAGGTTTATGGTATAGAACCCCTACCGGAAAAGTTATTGAAGCCCAAGAGCTTGCCGAAAATAATTATGTAAGTCCAGAAGACGATTACCATGTTCATATTGGAAGTAAAGAGTATTTTCAAATACTTTTTGACAACAATGAGTTCAAAGAGTTTGATGAAAAATTAAAATCAAAAGATTTTTTAAAATTTGTTGATTCTAAAAAATACATTGATCGCTTAAAAGATGCTCATAAAAAAACTGGCCTGTATGATGCTATTAGAACGGCTGTTGGGCCCTCAAAAGGTAAAAATCTTGTTGTAGCGTGTATGGATTTCCAGTTTATTGGAGGTTCTATGGGATCTGTTGTTGGAGAGAAAATAGTCCGTGCGGCAACCTATGCTATTAAGAATAAATTACCGCTTGTAATCATTTCAAAATCAGGAGGGGCACGCATGATGGAATCCGGTACATCACTTATGCAGATGGCCAAAACTTCTGCTAAATTGGCACAACTGGCTGAAGCAAAGTTACCCTACATTTCTTTATGTACAGATCCTACCACGGGAGGAACTACTGCATCTTTCGCTATGTTAGGAGATATTAATATTGCTGAACCTAAGGCACTAATTGCTTTTGCAGGACCTCGAGTTGTAAAAGACACTACTGGAAAAGAATTACCCGAGGGGTTTCAAACAAGTGAATTCCAATTAGAAAAGGGCTTTCTGGACTTTATTTCTCACAGAAATCAACTAAAAAATAAAATAAATTTATATATAGATTTAATTTTAAATCAGCCTCTACGAAAATAATTCGATTCTATTAAAGAATATAATTTACAAAAAAGCATTGTTTACTAAAGCTATAATAGTATCTTTGCCTTTCGTTAAAAAGCGAACTACATAATAATTATTAAAATAATATTAGCATGTATAATTCAAAAGAAATAAAAGAAGGTATCTTCAAAAAACATGGTAAGTCCGAAAAAGACACCGGATCAGCGGAGGGACAAATTGCTTTATTCACGCACCGTATTAACCACTTATCAGGTCACCTGAAAACAAACCGTAAAGATTATAATACGGAACGCTCTTTGGTTAATCTAGTAGGAAAACGTCGTAGTTTATTAGACTACCTAAAGGCAAAAAATATAGAACGTTATCGTGCTATTGTTATTGAATTAAGCCTACGTAAATAAGATCCGAAAGATATAACCGAATCTTTGTTTTTCATTGGTTGCTACAACACACAACAAACGTTTTAACCAAATAATGAAAAATGATTCCAAAAACATTTACACAAGAAATCCGTCTTGAAGACGGTAGAACAATCACCCTTGAAACTGGTAAACTAGCCAAGCAAGCTGATGGTTCCGTAGTCGTTCGTATGGGTGACTGTATGTTACTAGCAACTGCAGTATCTGCTCGAAAGCAAAGCCCGGTTGACTTCCTGCCTCTTACGGTTGATTATCGTGAGAAATTTGCTGCAGCTGGAAAATTCCCTGGAGGTTTTTTTAAGAGAGAAGCACGTCCTAGTGATGGAGAGGTTCTTACGATGAGACTTGTAGACCGCGTATTACGTCCGCTTTTTCCAAAAGACTACCATGCTGAAACACAAGTTATGATTCAATTAATGTCTCATGATGAAAATGTAATGCCAGATGCTTTAGCTGGTTTAGCTGCCTCTACAGCAATTCAACTTTCGGACATCCCGTTTGAATATCCTATTTCCGAAGTACGTGTTGCACGTGTGGACGGAATGTTTATCGTTAACCCTAGTAAAGAGCAATTGGCAACTTCTGATATTGATATCATGGTTGGAGCTAGTGCAGACTCTGTTGCCATGGTTGAAGGTGAGTTTGATGAGATTTCTGAAGAAGAAATGCTTGACGCTATTGCTTTTGGACATAAAGCGATCAAAGATCAGGTAAAAGCACAAATTGCGTTAGCTGAAGCTGTTGGTAAAAAAGTAGTGCGTTCGTACGAAGAAGAAGAAAAGAATGAAGCACTGGAAAAAGAAATCCATGATGCAACTTACCAAAAATACTATGAAGTAGCTAAAAAAGGGCTTTCTAAAGCAGACCGTTCTGAGCAATTTTCTGAAATAAAAGAAGCTTCTATCGCTAAACTTAGCGAAGAAATAGTTAATGAAAAAGGTGATTTAGTATCTCGCTACCATAACAGTTCACAGAAAAAAGCAGTTCGTGATCTAGTCCTTGAAGAAGGAATTCGCTTGGACGGTAGAAAAACAAATGAAATTCGACCAATATGGTGTGAAGTAGATTATTTACCTTCTACCCATGGTTCTGCTCTTTTTACACGTGGAGAAACACAAGCCTTAGCAACAACAACGCTAGGAACTTCTAGAGAAGCAAACAAAATTGATTCCCCTTCTCATGAAGGAGAGGAAACGTTTTATCTACACTATAATTTCCCTCCTTTCTGTACTGGTGAAGCCAGACCACTTCGTGGAACTTCAAGACGTGAAGTTGGACATGGTAACTTAGCGCAACGTGCTTTGAAAAAAGTAATGCCAGACAACTGCCCTTATACTGTACGAATTGTGTCAGAAGTTCTTGAATCTAACGGTTCATCTTCTATGGCAACAGTATGTGCTGGCACTATGGCATTAATGGATGCTGGAATTCAAATCAAAAAGCCTGTATCTGGAATTGCTATGGGATTAATTACAGATGGTGATCGCTTTGCAGTACTTTCAGATATTTTAGGAGATGAAGATCACCTAGGAGATATGGATTTTAAAGTAACCGGAACTGCTGATGGAATTACAGCGTGCCAAATGGATATAAAAATAAAAGGTTTGCGATTTGATATAATGACACAAGCGCTAAATCAAGCTAGAAATGGTAGATTACATATTTTAGAAGAACTTATTAAAACCATTAAAACTCCAAATAAGGATGTTAAAGCGCATGCGCCTAAAATGATTAACAGAAGAATTCCTAATGATTTCATTGGTGCTATGATAGGTCCTGGTGGAAAAGTAATTCAAGAACTTCAAAAACAATCAGGTTGTACAATTGTTATTACAGAAGATCCTGTAACTGAAGAGGGAATTATAGAGATATTAGGAACTTCACCAGAGGGAATTGCAATGGTAGAAGCTAAAATTGATTCGGTTACTTTTAAACCAATTGTAGGAAATACCTACCAAGTAAAAGTAATTAAGATGCTTGATTTTGGAGCAGTAGTAGAATATCTTGATGCACCAGGAAATGAAGTGCTTTTACACGTTAGTGAATTAGCTTGGGAACGTACTGAAAATGTAGCTGATGTTGTTAGCATGGGTGACACCCTAGAAGTTAAATATTTTGGTATTGACTCTAGAACTCGTAAAGAGAAAGTGTCCCGCAAGGCTTTATTGCCAAGACCTGAAAAAAAAGATTAATTATTTAATCAATTTTCTGTAACATTTCTGCGTTTTAAACGTATCCATTATATAAAGACATCGCTTTAAGATATGAGACAACTAAAAATTACAAAGCAAGTAACCAATCGCGAAACTGCTTCCTTGGACAAATACCTTCAAGAAATTGGTAAAGTAGATTTAATTACTGCTGAAGAAGAAGTAGAATTGGCACAACTTATTAAGGCAGGAGATCAAATTGCTCTTGAAAAATTAACTAAAGCCAACCTGCGATTTGTAGTATCTGTTGCAAAACAATATCAAAACCAGGGGCTCACTCTTCCTGACTTAATAAATGAAGGAAATTTAGGTTTAATTAAAGCTGCACAACGTTTTGATGAAACTCGTGGTTTTAAGTTTATATCTTATGCGGTATGGTGGATTCGACAATCTATTTTACAAGCACTCGCTGAACAATCTCGAATTGTAAGGCTGCCGCTAAATAAAATTGGATCGATCAATAAAATTAATAAAACGTACGCCTTTTTGGAACAAGCACATGAACGTGCTCCCTCTGCAGAAGAGATTGCAAAAGAGTTGGATATGACTATAAATGACGTAAAAGAATCGCTCAAAAACTCTGGAAGACACGTTTCAATGGATGCACCTTTAGTAGAAGGAGAGGATTCTAATTTATATGATGTTCTTAATAGTGGGGAGTCTCCTAATCCAGACAAAGCACTATTACAAGAATCTCTTCGTACTGAAATAGAACGTGCATTAGAAACGCTTACACCTAGAGAAGCAGATGTAGTTCGTTTGTATTTTGGACTAGGAAATCAGCACGCAATGACTTTAGAAGAAATTGGAGAAACATTTGATCTCACCAGAGAACGTGTCAGACAAATTAAAGAAAAAGCAATTCGCAGATTAAAACACACCTCGCGAAGTAAAATTCTGAAAACCTATTTAGGTTAAAATTAAAAGGCAACCCGAGGGTTGCCTTTTTTGTATCTTTATATTTTAAAACAACAAAAATGTCAGTACTTATAGCCCCCTCAATTCTAGCAGCAGATTTTTCCAACCTTGAACGTGATTCAAAAATGGTAAATAATAGTGATGCGGATTGGTTTCATATTGATATCATGGATGGGGTTTTTGTTCCCAACATCTCCTTTGGAATGCCTGTGTTAGCGGCAATACAAAAACATGCAGCTAAGCCTCTAGATGTACATTTGATGATCGTAGATCCGGATCGCTATATCGATACATTTGCAGACCTTGGAGCGACTATACTAACGGTGCATTTTGAAGCATGTAATCATTTACATAGAACCGTACAAAAAATTAAATCGTGTGGTATGAAAGCTGGGGTAGCACTAAACCCTCACACACCTATTAACAGCTTATCTAATATCATTAAAGACCTAGACCTAGTTTGCATTATGAGTGTTAATCCAGGTTTTGGTGGGCAATTTTTTATTGAAAATACGTACAGCAAAGTAAAAGAGTTAAAAGAACTCATAAAACTTCATAAATCAACTTGTCTAATAGAAATAGATGGTGGAGTAACAGATGCAAATGCAGCACAACTAATATCTTGTGGCGCAAATATATTAGTAGCAGGTAGCTACGTTTTTAAAGCAAATAATCCTGAAGAAAAAATTAAGCGTCTAAAAGAAGTATAATACCGCTAAAAAAGCGCTTTAAACTATTAGAGTATTATTCTTTTAGTTCCGTTTAGGTATAAATTGTACCCTTCTGTTTTCTGCCCGTCCTTCGGGAGATTCATTATCACTTATAGGCGAAGTCTCTCCTAAACCTCTAACTTCTAATCTTTCTCCTGAAACACCAATTTCAATAAGATACGCTTTTACTGATCGAGCACGTTTAACTGATAGTTCAGTATTATATATATCGTCTCCATCTGAAGAAGCATAGCCCTCAATAATTAGACCGCCCTCAGGATTTTGATTTAACAATACTTTAATTTTATTAAGTATGTCCCGTATTTTTTTTCCAAAAATCTTATCGCTATTTGCTGGAAAATTAATTCGTGAACTAAACTGATTTAGAGTAGCCAAAATCTCCTCTGATAACTCAGGACAACCATTATTTAGGATTGTTCCAGCTTGATCCTTACAGGCGTCTATATTATCTGGAACACCATCACCATCGATATCAGGCCAAGGGCAGCCATTATTTTCCAAAGGACCAGCCGTTTCAATACATTGATCTATATTGTCTGCAACGCCATCACCATCCAAATCAGGACAGCCATTCATTTCTAAGCTTCCTGGAATTTCAACACAAGCATCATCTGGATCAGGAATTCCATCACCATCCGAATCAGGACAGCCATTCATTTCAACCAAACCGGCAACTTCTGGACACGAATCTTCTTTATCCATTACAGTATCGCCATCAGTATCTGGACAACCATTAAATTCTTTTAAACCAGGTATTTCTGGACATTCATCTTTCTTGTCTGGTACGCCATCTTTATCAGAATCTCCGGAACCAAAACTATAATGTAATCCAACTATGTGTTGAAGATGGTTAAAGCCATCTCCCTCTATGTCTAATCTGTAAGAAGTACTTACATTAATCGCAAGTTTATCATTTAAACCAAAGTTCACTCCAATACCACCAAGTCCAGTTCTGCTGGTTTCATTTGATGGAAGTAAACCTACTTTATCAACATCAGTAGAGAATTTTGAGACTCCAAATCCAACGAATAAATAGGGTAATATTTTACCATTAGAAAGGTTGTATTTAGCAACACCATCTATAGATGAATAGCCAAAATCTCCAAGAGTATTTTTTACATTATTAAGAGAGTATTGTGCGCCTAAGGAGAATCCTGCACCTAAGTAACGAGATAAGCTCAAGGCGGGGGCACCGAAATTCAATCCTGAGTCTACATCATCATCTTGAATATTAATCAGGTCAACTCCAACAGCAATTGCCCAAGGTTTATCAAAATTCTGAGAAATCCCTAATTGGAAAAATAATAATAAAACTAGACTAGAAAATATTTTCATGTTACGATTCATCTGCAGGATATTTACAACAATTAATTAACTCAAAAATTGTATAATTATTGCGTAAAGAAATAATTCTTTAAACATAATAAACAGTATTTTGAGTTAATTAATTATTCTAAATCCTTACCAGACTTGAATATTTTAGGAAATTTTTTCTCAATCCAATCCGGAATATAATTTTTATTTTTATCTTCTTCTAAGCCTGTTGCAGTTGATATTACTGCATATATGATAACTCCACCAAACAGTAATACGACACCAATAATTATTATTGTTATTTCATTCATTATACCTATTTTAATCAAGTTAATGTACAAAAAAAAAACAAATTACTTTTTATGTCTTGAAATTCTTCATCATATCCTCTCCAAGTATTTTTTTAATGTAAAAAAGTAACTCTTTTGCGTTTTCTATTGAAAATACCAGAGGGGGCTTTATCTTCAAAATATTATGTCCAGGACCATCTGAACTCATTAAAACACCGTGCTCTTTCATCCGGTTTACCAAATAAGAAGCCTGCTTCTCCAGTGGATTTAATTTTGAATCTACTAATTCTATCCCTAAAAACAAACCTTGCCCACGAATAGATCCCATGATTGGATGTTTGGTTGAAAGTGTTTGTAATTCTTTCTTTAAAAATTCACCAACATTTAATGCATTGTGCTGTAACTTTTCTTCTTCTATGACCTCTAACACATTTTGCGCTATAATAGAGGAAACTGGATTCCCTCCAAAAGTATTAAAAAATTCCATTCCATTCACGAATTTTTCAGCAACTTCAATCGTACAAGCCACAGCAGCAATGGGATGTCCATTTCCTAATGGTTTTCCTATAGTAATAATATCAGGTACTACATCATGCAGTTGAAATCCCCAGTAAGTGCTTCCCATTCTTCCACAGCCTGTTTGAATTTCATCAGAAATACATAAACCACCCGCATTCCTAACTAACTCATAGGCCTTTTTTAAAAAATTCTTTGGCAACTCAATTTGACCTCCACAACTAATAATAGGTTCAACAATAAATGCACCAACATGATTATTAGAAGCTTTAATTTGATCTATTAAAAGTTGAATTTCATTAGCATATAAAGGCCCTGTATTTTCTCCTGTAAATTTTCCTCTAAAAGAATCAGGTAATGGAAAAACATGTACATTTTTGGGTGCTCCTGTTCCTCCCTTGCCATCAAATTTATAGGAACTAATATCAACACACATATTTGTGTTTCCATGATACCCTGCTTCAGAAACTAAAATTTCTTGAGAGTTTGTGAACGTTTTAACCATTCGCATTGCCAATTCATTTGCCTCACTACCTGAATTTACAAAATG
>JBKEHX010000076.1:0-7961 GCA_046711205.1 Flavobacteriaceae bacterium | reverse complement strand
AATGTTTTCCATAAGAATTATAAACTGTAATATTGCTGTAAATATACCAACAAATTATTCATGTTTACAAGTCGCTATTTAGCTTATTTCTTTTGTGTCTTCATAATTACTATAACCGCTTTCAATGGTTGTAGCGCAAGAAATGATATTAACATAAGAAAAATATTTCGCTATAATGAGTACCGAAATGTCACCTCGCTAGATCCAGCCTTTGCGAGTAATCCTCAAAATATCTGGCCTATCAATCAACTGTTTAATGGCTTAGTCCAATTGGATAAAGACCTCAACGTTAAACCTGAAATTGCTATATCTTGGAAGATTAGTTCCGACGGTCTAACCTATGTTTTTTCACTTAGAGAAGATGTTTATTTTCATGAGTCGCCTCTTTTTGGAAACAATGGAACACGCAACGTTACGGCTAGTGATTTTGTATATAGCTTTAACCGACTTTCTGACCCTGAAATAGCCTCTCCCGGAAATTGGGTGCTTCAGCAGGTTGAAGAATACAAAGCATTAGATGAATTTACTCTCCGTGTTTCATTGAAAAAACCATTTCCAGCATTCCTAGGTTTATTAAGCATGCGTTATTGTGCAGTAGTTCCAAGAGAGGTGGTTTCGCATTTTGGCACAAACTTTAGAAGCAACCCAATAGGAACCGGTCCTTTTTACTTTAAAAAATGGGATGAAAATGTGAAATTAGTCCTCCGTAAAAATCCAACCTATTTTGAATTTGATTCCTATGGAACAAGACTTCCATATTTAGAAGCAGTTGCCATTCAATTTATTCCAGACATTCAGAGTGAATTTATGCTTTTCTTACAGGGTAAATTAGATTTCATCAACTCACTTGATGCTTCATATAAAGATGAATTGTTAACCCCCATTGGGAGCCTTCAGCCAAAATATAAAGAGCAAATAACAATGCTCAAAGGCCCTTATTTAAATACAGAATACATTGGGTTTTACCTTGACAGTCAAAATCCTGCCATTCAATCTGAAAAAATACGCGAAGCAATAAACATTGGCTTTGATAGAAAGTTAATGATTGCTTACCTAAGAAACAATATTGGATACCCTGCCAACAAAGGGTTCATTCCCAGGGGGCTTCAAGGAAGTAGTTTGGAACCCTTTAATTTCAATGTAGAAAAAGCAAGAAAACTAGTAAAGGAATATCAATCAGAAAACAATGACAAACCAAAACTAATCGTTTCCACAGACGCTAATTATCTTGATTTATGTGAATACCTTCAACGAGAACTCCAAAAAATTGGCATTGATTTAAAAATTGAGGTTATGCCTTCAGCTAGCTTAAGACAGGCCAAATCATCTGGAAAATTAGAATTATTTAGAGCCAGTTGGATTGCAGATTATCCTGATGCAGAAAATTATTTATCCCTCTTCAACAGTGAAAACTTTCCTCCTACAGGACCCAACTATACCCATTTCAAAAATCTCACATATGACGTTCTTTACCAAGAAGCCTTAAGCACAATTTCCAGCACTTTACGCATTAAAAAATACCGTGAAATGGATTCCTTGGTAATGCAAGAATACCCTATTATTCCGCTTTACTACGACCAAGTAATTCGTTTTTTACAAAAAGACATCAAGGGCATGGAAATAAATCCCATTAACCTATTAGTACTTAAAACAGTAACGAAAGAATAAGGTATAAAAAAAGCCATTTTAAAAAATGGCTTTCAAATATTATTTAAAAAAATCTCTATTCTTCTTTCTTGAACTTAGCGTACTTAGTTTTGAATTTATCAATCCGACCTGCTGTATCTACTAATTTAGATTTTCCAGTATAGAAAGGATGAGAAGTTCTAGAGATCTCTAATTTAATTAACGGATATTCAACGCCTTCAAAATCAATAGTTTCTTTGGCGTTTACCGTTGATTTTGTAATAAAAACATCATCATTTGACATGTCTTTAAATGCGACTAAACGATAATTGTCTGGATGGATTTCTGCTTTCATAATTCTTAAATCGGATGCAAATTTAATTTTATTTTTTTAAAACTCCCCTAACTCTACATAATTATTTTTATTTTGCATTAAATAATAAACTTATGGAAACCCAACAAAACGATTTAAAATCTACAATGATTACTTATGGTTTAATTTTAGGTGGTATTACAGTAGTATTTCAACTTATGCTTTTCTTTTTAGAGATGCATTACCAACAAACTCCAGCGGTTGGAATCGTCTCTCTCATAATTATGATTGGTTTATTAGTATTTGCCTTCATACAATACAAAAAACTGAATGAAGGATATATCTCTTTGTCAGAAGCTATAAAAATTGGTTTAGGAATCTCCTTAATCTCAGCCTTAATTGGAGTAGTGTATTCGTTAATTCTAACCAATGTGTTGGATCCTGATACTATGCAAAAAACATTAGACTTTACCTTTGACAAAATGCGTGCAGAAAATCCAGAAATGCCACAAAATGAAATTAATAATGCTAGAGAAATGTCTAAAAAATTCACAAGTCCAATGATTAGTTCAGCATTTCAAATAATTGGAGCACTTTTTATTGGTTTCATAATCTCGCTAATTGGCGGACTTATCGTAAAGAAATCAAGACCAGAATAAGTCAAATTTTGTAGTTTTGTCTATTATGCAAAACACACCCTATATTTCACTGATCATTCCCTTGCTAAATGAGGAAGAATCTTTAATACCATTACATCAGTGGATTATGGAAGTTTTTAATAAAGATAACCGTACGTATGAAGTAATCTTTATAGATGACGGAAGTAGTGACAATTCATGGGATATTATTAGCACACTTACTAAAAAACATCTCAATGTTTTTGGTATTCAGTTTATAAGAAATTATGGAAAATCACAAGCCTTACATGCTGGGTTTGCATTAGCCAAAGGAGCTTACGTCGTAACCTTAGATGCTGATTTACAGGATTCTCCAGAGGAAATTACAGGTTTGATAGATGCCCTGATTGAACAAAAACTTGATTTAATTTCAGGATGGAAAAAGAAACGGTATGATTCTATACTGTTCAAAAACTTACCCTCAAAACTATTCAACTGGGCAGCCAGAAAAGTATCGGGTATTCATCTTCATGACTTTAATTGTGGCTTAAAAGCATACCGAAAAGAAGTTATAAAGAACATTGATGTTCATGGTGAAATGCATCGCTACATTCCTGTTCTTGCTGCTCATGAGGGATTTAATAAGATTGGAGAGCAAATTGTAAAACATCAAGCTCGGAGATTTGGAAACACTAAATTTGGAGTCGACCGATTTTTTAAAGGCTTTTTAGATCTTATAACACTTTGGTTCATTAATCGTTTTGGAAAACAACCCATGCACTTTTTTGGTCTTTGGGGAACACTAATGATTCTAGCAGGTCTTGGTTTCACAGTATACCTTGGCATTGATAAACTTTTTTTAAATACAGAGGCAAGACTAATAACAGAGCGCCCTGAGTTTTATATAGCTCTAACCTTAATGCTTCTAGGAAGTCAATTTTTTATTGCTGGTTTTTTAGGTGAAAATATCTTAAGAAGCCAAAGATCTAATAAGCGCTACAACATAAAAGAGCAAACTCTTTAAGCATGACCTTAAAAGATCGCATTAACCCATGGCTAAAAACGCCTTTTGATAAAGAAACTCGTGCAAAAGTTAAAGCAATGCAAAAATACCCAAAGGAGCTTGAAGATGCATTTTATAAAGATCTAGGTTTTGGAACTGGTGGTATGCGTGGCATAATGGGAGTAGGCACAAACAGAATAAATAAATATACTTTAGGGAAAAACACGCAAGGACTTTCAAAGTATTTACTAAAAACCTACTCCAAAGAGACTATAATAACGGTTATTGCATTCGATTCTAGACATCAAAGTAAGCAATTAGCAAAAGTAGTTGCTGATGTTTTTACAGCCAATGGTATTCAATGTTTTTTATTTAGTGATTTGCGTCCTACCCCCGAACTTTCTTTTGCGGTGCGTCACCTAAACGCACATTGTGGTATTGTGTTAACGGCATCTCATAATACACCAGAATACAATGGATACAAAGTCTACGGAAAAGATGGTGGCCAATTGGTACCGCCTCAAGATTCCGAAATAATTGAAGAAATACAAAAAACCACTTTTGAAGAAATCACCTTCTATGGAGATGATAAGCTCCTCAACTATATTGATAAAGAAGTAGATGAAGCCTATCAAAAAACAGTATTGGAAGCTGCAAAAATGCATCAACTCTCAAAGGATGATTTTAAACTCGTCTTCACCCCTATTCACGGAACCTCAATTACTGCACTTCCCCAAGTTTTAGAAAAAGCAGGTTATCAAAATGTATATATTGTTTCTGAGCAAGAAAAACCAAATGGAGCTTTTCCAACCGTTGCATCACCAAACCCGGAAACAAAGGAGGCTTTGAAAATGGGCATTGACTTAGGGAATAAAAAAAATGCTGACCTTGTAATTGGAACAGACCCAGATGCTGATCGCTTTGGGGTGGTTGTTAGAGATTTAAAAAACGAATGGCGATTTTTGAATGGAAATCAAGTAATGATGATTTTAACAGAATATTTACTTAGCAAAAAAGCTGCTAAAGGGGAACTAACTCCCCATCATTTCATTGCCAGCACAATTGTTTCAACTCCTGCTATTGAGAAAATGGCTGCACATTATAACATACAATTCAAAAAATGCCTTACCGGTTTTAAATGGATTGCAAAATTGATAGAAGATTTCCCAGAACTAAGATTTGTTGGTGGTGGTGAAGAAAGTAATGGCTATTTAGTTGGAGATACTGTTAGAGACAAAGATGCTATTTCAGCCAGTCTTTTAGTTTGTGAAATAGCTGTTGAAGCCAAAGAAAAAAATCTAACGTTACATGAATTACTCCTTGAGAGTTATAAAAAATATGGAGCTTATAAAGAACGCTTAATTTCCATTAACAAACTTGGAAAATCTGGAGCACAAGAAATTACTGATTTAATGGAGCGCTATCGTAAGTATCCACCGACCATTATTGCGGGCATAAAAGTAAGCACTTTAGAAGACTATCAAATAAGTACTCTTTATGATATGGCTTCAAAAAAAGAATATAAACTAGTATTGCCTAAAGCAAATGTATTAATTTTTAAATTAGAAGATGGGTCTCAAATTGCACTTCGTCCAAGTGGAACAGAGCCTAAAATAAAATATTACTTCAGTGTAAATAAGGACTACAACCATCAACTCTCCTGGGGAGAACAGGAGCTAATCCTTGAAAAAAAATTGGATCATTTAGTGAACGAATTAAGCAATAACTAATGTCACCATTTAGAAAAATACTTCAGTTCGGAATTCCTTTTAAAGGATATGCGCTATTGAACATTTTATTCAATGCTTTTTACGCGTTGTTTAGTGCACTTTCTTTCGTGTCATTAATTCCAATGTTAAATGTGCTTTTTAAAACAACCGAAAAGCAATCTAGTCCAGCCATTTATATGGGAATTTTAAGTCTTCAGAAATACCTGAAAGACAGCCTAAATTATTATGTATCTTCAAAACTAGAACAAGACATAGAGGGAACGTTAATATTTGTTATTAGCCTTGTATTGGGCTTATTTTTATTGAAAAACATCAGTAATTACTTAGCCTTATTCTTTATTACCTATTTGAGAAATGGAATTCTAAAAAACCTCAGAAATGCCTTATACATTAAAATCATTAGCCTACCTATATCCTATTTTAATGAAAAAAGAAAAGGAGATTTAATGGCTAAAATGACCAGTGATGTTACAGAAATTCAACAATCTTTTTTATCCATCTTAGAACTATTGGTTAGAGAGCCCCTCACCATTCTTTTCTCTCTAGGGGCCATGTTGTTGTTTAGCTTTAAGCTCACACTCTTTGTGATGCTTTTTATCCCTATTTCAGGTTCAGTGATTTCTAGTATTGGTAAAAGACTTAAAAAACAATCAGCCAGAATACAGGAAGAACAAGGTGATTTTTTATCCATTATTGATGAAACTGTAAATGGTCAGAAAATTATTAAAACTTTTTCTGCTGGAGAACATTTTAAAAATAGATTTTTTAAGGCAACGGATCGTTTTTACCTTTTCTCAAATCAATTACTTCATCGTGCAAGTTTAGCAGGTCCCACAAGTGAGTTTCTGGGAATTTCAGCAATTGGAGTGCTTCTTTGGTTTGGGGGGAAAATGGTACTTGTTGATGGTAGTATTTCCGGAACCTCTTTTATTGTTTATATGGGCTTGGCTTATAATATTCTCACCCCTGCAAAATCCATTAGTAAAGCAAGTTATAGCATACAAAAAGGAAATGCAGCTGCTGATCGTGTTTTAGAAATACTAAATGCAAAAGACCACTTAGAAGATGATAAAAATGCACAAAAGCTATCTAATTTCAAAGATCGCATCATGTTTAATGAAGTGTCATTTAGTTATGATAAAAATCGTGTATTAAATAAAATTTCTTTTGAAATAAAAAAAGGGCAAATGGTTGCCCTGGTCGGCCCTTCTGGAAGTGGGAAAACGACACTAACCTATTTATTAAATAGATTTTACAATATTAATGGAGGCTCACTAACTATAGATGGTATACCAATCAATTTAATTCAGAAAAAGAGCCTTTACCAACATATTGGAATGGTAACACAAGAGTCTATTTTATTTAATGACAGTGTATACAATAATTTAAAAATTGGTAAACCAGACGCTAGTAATATAGCAATAGAAAATGCTGCCATTGCTGCAAATGCTCATGATTTCATCATGGAACTTCCAAATAAATACGAAACCAATATTGGTGATTTGGGAAATAAACTTTCTGGTGGACAAAAGCAACGTCTAACTATAGCAAGAGCCTTGCTTAAAGACCCTGCCCTATTAATTTTAGATGAAGCTACTTCATCCCTAGACACAGAAGCAGAACAGCAAGTCCAATTGGCCCTTGAAAAGTTAATGCTAAATCGAACTTCACTCGTAATTGCCCACAGACTTTCCACCATTCAAAAAGCAGATGTAATTTTAGTGCTTGATAAAGGTGAGATTATTGCCTCTGGAAATCATCAAGAATTGTTATCTTCAAATAAACAATATAAAAATTGGGTGCAAATTCAGCGCATGGATTAAACTTTTTGTGCTCGTTATTGTCTATAATATATACAGTAAGCAAAAATGGAAAGTCAACAATCATTGTTTATTAACTCTCTAAAAGAACCTGAAACACGTGAAGAAGCTTTCAAGCGTTTGGTCTGTGAGTATAAAGAGCGCTTATATTGGCACATTAGGAAGCTGGTACTTGACCATGATGATGCGAATGATGTGGTGCAAAACACCTTCATTAAAATTCATTTAAATATTGAGAAATTCAAAGGCAATAGTACACTTTATACCTGGATGTATCGTATTGCAACGAATGAGGCAATAAACTTCATTAACAGTAAAAGCTCAAAAATGGGACTTCAAAATCAAGAATGGATTGAAGCTAAAGCTGATAAATTAACAGCCGACCCTTACTTTGATGGTGATCAAGCTGCTCTTTTTTTACAAAAAGAAGTAGCTAAACTTCCTGAAAAACAGCGAATTGTTTTTAATATGAAATATTTTGACGGGATGACTTATGAAGTTATTTCAGAAATACTTGACACAAGTATAGGGGCATTGAAGGCCTCATACCACCATGCGGTGAAAAAAATTAAAGCCAAATTAAATGACTGATTTTAACACAAATAACCCGTTTAATATCCCCAAAAATTATTTTCAAGAGCTTGAAGATTCACTTATTGAAAATGTAAAAGCTACTAAAGTGAAAAATAATTTTTCTACGCCTAATGACTATTTTGATACCTTGGGAAAAAAGATTTTAAAGGAGATTTATCCTGAAAAAAAATCACTATTTACGACTAAAAAATTAATCATTAGTATCACAAGTATTGCAGCTTCATTGACAATTTTATTCATTTTAAATACTTTTGAAAC
>JBKEHX010000075.1:0-8075 GCA_046711205.1 Flavobacteriaceae bacterium | reverse complement strand
TCCTTTTAATATAGCTGTTGAAATAGAAATGATTGTTGAAGTAGAATAAATGATTCTAGTGACGTTTCCTATTTATTGACTTTTTGATGTTGTTCCTTGAATTAAACACTTATAAATGTTTGTTTTAGAATTAAGTGATTATGGAGGATTAGATTATTTTTTGTGATGAATAATTATAATTAGTATTGAATATTAGTTTAATTTTTTTGTATTTTTCAAAATAAAATATAACAATCTTAATATGAGTTTAAGGTTTAATGGTCAAGTTGCAATGATATTCGGAGCAGCCAGGGGGATCGGAGAAGCTATTGCTATGAGGTTATCAAAAGAGGGAGCTAAAGTCATAATTATTGATGTTCGCGAAAATGAAATTAATGCTGTTAAGCATAAAATCATAAAAAATGGGGGAGCTTTAGAAGCTTATTGTGTTGATATTTCTGATGAAAAAAAAGTAAATCAATGTATTAAACAGGTCGTAAAGTTCAATACTAAAATTGATATACTAATAAATAGTGTTGGTATTACTGGCCCAACTAATTGCCAAATAGAAAAATATGAATTAAAAGATTTTTTAGATGTTTTAAATGTAAACCTAATAGGTGCTTTTATCGTTTCCAAAGCGATTATCCCAGTAATGAAAAAAAACAACTACGGCAGGATTCTACATGTCTCCTCTATAGCAGGAAAAGAAGGAAATCCTGGAATGATTGGATATTCTGCCTCTAAATCAGCTTTGATTGGAATGGTTAAAAGTTTAGGTAAAGAATTAGCAGAAACTAATATCACTGTAAATGGTATAGCTCCTGCATTAATTTCTTCCGAAATGAATCATGACACAGATCCAAAAATGTTAGAATATATGATTCAAAAAATACCCATGAAAAGATCAGGTACGGTTTACGAGGTAGCATCACTTTGCGCATGGATCACTTCAAAAGAAGCTAGTTTCAATACAGGAACTATTTTTGACATTTCTGGTGGCAGAGCCACATATTAATTTAAAAAGAATGAAACGAATGAAAGACAAACAATTATTGTCCATAATTGGAAACAACCTATACACAGCAGTGGTCGGAGATATAATGGATAAATTAGGATTTCAAAATCAATTTTTAAATCCAAAAATCAAGCCCCTAAGGGATGATATGGTATTGGCTGGAAGGGCAATGACAGTTCTTGAAGCGGACACCTTAGATAACGAAAAAATTTCCTCAAATAAGATCCTTTCAAAACCTTTTGGGCTCATGCTAGAGGCCTTAGATCAGCTCAAAGAAGATGAAATCTATATTTGCACAGGAGGGACACCAAATTATGCGTTGTGGGGTGAGCTGATGAGTCTAAGAGCAATGAAATGTGGAGCTTTAGGCGCTGTTTTAGATGGGTATTCAAGAGACACCAAGGGCATCTTAGAATTAAATCTCCCAACCTTTTCTTATGGCACCTATTCGCAAGATCAAGCACCCCGGGGAAAAGTAATTGACTACAGAGTTCCAGTCCAAATTGATGGTGTGAAAATAACTCCAGGGGATATTATTTTTGGTGATATTGATGGCGTTTGTGTTATACCTCAAAAAATTGAAAAAAAGGTAATCGAACTTGCATGTGAAAAAGTAAAAGGAGAAAACCTAGTAAGGGAATCAATAGAGTCAGGAATGACTTCAGTTGAAGCATTTAATAAATATGGTATAATGTAAATTTTCATGAATATTGACCTTTCAAATAAAAATTTCCTCGTAACAGGAAGTGCGGGTATTGGTGTTGGATCTGGAATATGTAAAGCAATTGATAATGCCGGAGGAACATTAATTATAAATGATCTTTCAGAAGAAAAGGTGAGTTTAGCAACTAAACAGTATAAAAATGCAATAGGAATAGTCGCAGACGTAAGTGATTATAAAAAAGTGAAAAAATTATTCAATAAAATAGCTACAGATCTAGGGCAGCTCGATGGAGTTGTCAATAATGCTGGCATTGGCCATAGGAAACCCGCTCACTTAACAGATCCTGAGGAGTTCGATAAAATATTTAATGCTAATTTTAAATCAGTTTGGATGGTTTCTAGAGCCTTTGCTTTAGACTGTATAAAAAATAATATTAAAGGAAATATTGTGAATGTTTCCTCAGTGCATGCTTTCATGTCTACTAACAAATATTCTCTTTATTCATCTGCAAAAGGCGCCCTCAATAACTTGACAAGAGGGATGTCGATTGAACTTGGCAAATATGGAATTAGATGTAATGCAATTGCTCCTGGATATGTTGATTCTGAATACAATATTCAGGCAGTTAAAGAATGGTCAGATGATCCAAAAATGTGGGTAAAAGATCAGATTGAGGATTACCAAAGTCTTCCGGAAGTTATATCCCCTTTGGATTGTGGAAACTTAGTTGTCTATTTGTTGTCAAAATATAGCCGCTCAATAACGGGTCAAATAATAAAAGTTGATAGTGGTTTCACTAATTTACTTTACAGTAACAGTTTTCTACCTTAATACTCAATAAAAAATAAATGAAAATTTCCAGGATAAATCTTTATGAGGTAATAGTTCCAGCTAAAAAAGACGCTATTGAAGGTAAAGATATTAACAAACCGCTTCACAAACTTTCTCGAGGTGCAGAAACGGGATGGTCGGTTCAGTTTGATGAACTCTCAAAAATTATAATTTCAATTGAATTATCAAACGGAATTGTTGGATGGGGGGAATGTTATAGGGGTAATGAAATTAATGATGTTAAACAAATCGCTTCAAAGTTTATTTCCACAGACATTGAAAAAATAATAAGACAAAAACTCCCTATACCTTATTCTAGGATTTATGACGGTTTTGAATGTGCTATTTGGGATTGTTTCGCAAGATTAAAAAAAATACGTGTAGTAGATTTACTGGGGGGTGAGGTTCGAGATAAAGTAAAAGTAGGAAGTTGGTCGAGTCATAGATCTCCGGATGAAGTTGGAGAAGTAGCATTGAATTTTCAAAAAATGGGCTATGACTGTTTAAAATTTAAAACTGACCTTGATGATGATGTTGAGGGATGGGCTAAAGAAATTAAAAAGGCGGCTCCGGGAATGAAAATAATTTTCGATCCAAATGAAAGGTGGGTGTCTCCGTCGGAAGTAAAAATCAGGATTGATAAATTAAATAAAATTGGCAATACCCTTTGTATAGAAGACCCTATATCTAGATGGAGGATAAATGAGTATTCGAATTTAAGAAATTACTCATCAATCCCTATTGTTCTTCATGTTTCACTGCCTTATGTTGATCATGGTCAAAGAATTAAAGATGCTATTACAGCAATACAAAACAATGCTGTTGATGGATTTAATTTTAATTGTGGTTTGGCAAATTTTCAAAAGCTAGACAATATTGCAGCTGCTGCTGAACTCCCCTGCTGGCACGGTTCAGAGATCGATCTGGGAATCATGGAAGCAATGTATATGCACTCTTGTGCAGCAGCTCATTCATGCGAGTGGCCAAGTGATATCTTCGGTAGGCTCATAAGAGAACATGACTTATTAGAAACTCCAATTAAAATTGAACCCCCATATGCATATCTTCCTGAAGGTCACGGATTAGGTATTGAACCGGATCTAAATGCGATAAATAACTATTCAATTAACAAGGCTGAGGTATTATAATAATTTAAAAATTGAAATCAATGAACCCCTTTAACAAAACAACAGAAAATGACAAAGCCCAACTTTGGGAGACTTTGGTTGAAAGAGATTCATTGGCTTTTGTTAATCAGGACTGGAGTTTGGTAAAAGACGACTTTGTCTCTGATAATTTTATGGGGATTCACGCCAACTTTGAGAGTAATCCTGACCTTTGGAAAATAAGTTTTCCAGACTTGAAATCATATAGAGAAGAATGGTTGAAGGATGCGAAAGAATTTTGTGATGAAAACTGGGTTGAAAAACCATATGATATAATAAAAAAAATCACCTACTTAGATCAAATTGAGATTAGTGGAGACAAGGCCTTGTTGCACAAAAAATTTTCTGGTTTTGCTGAAAAAATAAATGGAAAAAAAATTACATTCAACTGGCAAACACTATACAGGTGTGTAAAAGTCGATAAAATTTGGAAAATCGAGGGTTTTACAGGTTATATGCCCTTAAACACCTCAAAAATAAAAGTACAAGCTGAATCCTTGACAAAAGCTGTTCCCATTGGATCTAGTCAGCACATTACGGCTGGTCCCTACTCGCCGGTACTCAATGTTAACACTAATAATATTATTGTTATTTCTGGCCAAGCTTCTATTGATAAAACCGGAAAAATTATTGGAGATAATATTGAGGTGCAAACGGAATTAACCCTTCGCAATTGTCAAACACAACTTCTTTCAGCAGGAGCGTCCTTGAATGATGTTTTTAAGGTCAACGTTTATTTGAAGGATATTAAACATTGGGATCGATTTAATGTTATTTACAAAAAATATTTTATAGATCCTAAGCCTGTTAGAACGGCAATTGAATGCGGTTTAATTGAAGGTCTTATAGTAGAAATTGAAATGTGGGCTTCCATTAAAAAATAATATTATGATTTGGGATAATCTTACTACAGTACAAGCTGAAAAAATTAATAAAGAATTACCTGTATTAATTTTATTATGCGCGACTGAGCAACACGGACCACATTTACCCTTGTCTACAGACAGATTAATAGGTGAGCATTTTGCAAATGAACTCACTCGATTAATTAAAGACAAATTTATTTTGCTCCCTGTTATTCCTGTTGGATACTCTGATCATCATATGGACTTTAGTGGGACTTTAACTTTTAAACACTCAACTTTTAAAAAAATAATCAGAGAGATGACTGAATGTATGATTACTCATGGATTTAAAACTTTTTTATTTCTAAATAGTCACGGAGGTAATCAAGGAATTGGTCAAGTAATTATTGAGGAGTTGGGTAATAAACATCTGGATTGCCGTTTTAATTTGGTTACATGGTGGAAATTGGCTACACAAGATTTAAAGAAACTGAATCAATCAGGGCCGGGTGGTACCGGTCATGCCGGAGAATTTGAAACTAGTTTGATGCTTTTTATTTCTCCAGAACTAGTTCAAAATGATAAAATCGATCAACCCTCAGATCAAAAATATAATCCACTGGTTGGTGATATGATCACCTCTCCAATAATTTCTCATTTTCAAAAAATAAAGAAAATATCAAAAAATGGAGTGGTTGGAAATCCATTTGTTTCGTCAACAGTAAAAGGTGAAAATATCTCTAAGATAATTACTTCTAAATTAGTGAAACTTATAGAAAACATGAATTAAATGTCAAATTTTGATTTCTTTATAGATGGTTCTATAATAATTATTTATCTAAGTCTAATTCTCTTCACAGCATTTTGGCTAAAAAAATACATTTCAAATGTTGATCAATTTCTGGTTGCAAATAGGAGTGTTGATGTTTATCTAGGAATTGCAAGTTTAGCCGCTACAGAGTTCGGAATAGCAACCTGTATGGCCAATGCAGAGCTAGGATATAAATACGGCTTAAAGGGAATAATTCCTGGAATAGCTTTAGGAGTTTCAATGTTGATTGTTGGGCTAACTGGTTTTTGTATTAAACCTTTAAGAAATATGGCTGTAATTACTATTCCTCAACTCTTAGAAAAAAAGTTTGGTAAAAAAATTAGATGGGCAAGTGGGCTCGTAATTGTAATAGGTGGACTCCTTAATATGGGCCTATTTCTTCGTCAAGCCGGAGTCTTCCTAAGTATAACGATTGGAATAAACGCAGGGTATCTCGAGTTGCTTATGACAGCTGTTATAATATTTGTTGGTTTTTATACCGTTATTGGAGGCATGGTTTCAGTAATAATAACGGATTACATACAATTTGTTTTGATGTGTTTTGGATTTGTAACCATGACTGGAATTTTAATTTATCAATTTGGGTGGTTTGAAATTTTAGATCAAACGAATCATTATTTAGGTCAAGAAAGTCTAAATCTTAATATGAATTATAATTATGGGTTAGACAGATTATTATTTGATATTTTAGTTGCATTTGGATCTGTTTTAACATGGCAGACAATGACATCAAGAGTTTTAGCTGCAAAGGATAGTACAACGGCTAAGAATATTTATATAGCCACATCTCCCTATATGCTGATGCGGTTTGTAATTCCAGTATTTTTTGGAATAAGTGCACTCTATTTTTTTGGTCCCAACACCTATATTGAGGGGCGTGAAATTCTAGCTATGCCCAACATGATTGCACAGTTAATGCCAATTGGGTTAATTGGAATTGTTGTTGCATCAATGTTGGCCGCAGATATGTCCACTAACTCATCTTACCTTATCGCATGGTCCTCTGTGATCTATAACGATCTCTTAGAGCCGATTCATAAAAACAAGTGGTCTTCAAAAAAAGGGCTATTTTACAATAGACTGCTTATATGTTGCATTGGTCTATTTCTGTTGATATATGGATTATGGTATCCGTTAAATAATGACTTATGGGTTTACATGCAGGTCACGGGTACAATATATTTATCAAGCATGACAGTTCTTTTGATCGCTTCTTGTTACTTTAAAAATGCTAGCACTCTGGGTGCAGGTGTGTCAATTATAATCGGTGCCGTTATACCTTTATCATATTTGATTCTTCAAGAGTTTTCCTTTTCATCTGATTTTATAATTAATATTGGTCCTTACAAGTTTGGAATATTCAGTTTTTTCATGAGTGGGCTTGGTATGTTCGTTGGATCTCTAATAACTAAAATTAAATCAACATGAGGTATCCATTCTGGACATTATTTTTTGCGATCTGTTATTTTTGGTATATTCTTATTACAATTATTGTTTCTTTTAAGGGAGTAAAAAATATACGAGACCTTATAAGGAATATTGATAAAAACTAAATTTGTATTATTAAATTTACTTTAAGTAGTTTTATTTAGTCAATTATTAAAATATTGATAATTAATAATGTTGTAATTGATTATATTCTAAAAAAAACGAAAATAAAAACAATAGACCTTCACCTTATTAGACATAAAGAGGCAATGGAAAAAGTCAAAGAAGCCTTGAATGAAGAAAAAAGTATAGGTGCAGTATTGAGATAGTATTTATACGTTTTTTCATTAACCTTAGTATTCGGTTCTTTTAAACCACAGGCATATCATCTTCAGTAAGTTCTATCAAGAATAAAACAAGCTACTAATAAAGTGAGTGAGGACTTGTTCTTGTTTGTTTATTAAGTTCAGGAAGAAAAACACGGAATAGAGATACTCGAGAATTTTTTTATATTAGTAACTTATTAACCATAAATCAATTAAAATGAAAAATTTTTTAGCGTTAGCATATATGCTATCATTAACAAGTCTAAGTGCTCAAATTGCCTCTATGGAAGCATATGTCATCCAAGATGGTAAGGATAGTGATTATAGAAAAATAGAACAATTTGTTGCTCCCTTAAAAGCTATGGCAATCAAAGAAGGTAATTTAATGCAATGGATTGTAATGAAGAGAAAATCAGGAGGAGATCTTAGCTCGATAGATAAAACTAAAGAAATAGCAAATTATATAGTTTTCAATGTTTATAAAGATAAATCCCAAATGGATTCTGACAATTGGAATAATTACAGAGGATATGCTTCAAAAGTATATAAGAGAAAAATGTCAAAAAGTTCTATTAATAAAATGTTTAATATGGCCGAAGGAAATCAAGTTAAAAAATCTTGGAGACAATATGTTATACAAGGTGTTTATCAAACCCCGTCATATAGACCTCAGGTAGGTGATGTTATAAATTTGGACCCTATGGAAGCATTAAATAAAGATTATGAAAATTTTGAATTAGAATTTTTTATGCCTAGATGGGAAAAAGTCGTAGATGAAGGTGGTTTAAGAATGTGGGGGTTAACTAAAGTATTATCATCAAGCGATAACGCATACAAGAATCTCACTCACTTTGTATTTAAAAATCCAACAGGGTTGCCAATCAAATTTGGTGAAAACTCATTTTTAGACTCTAAATTGCAAGAAATGGGAATTCAATCAAGAAAAGGATTTAATGGAGCATCTTTGGAAATAGTTCATATCGAAA
>JBKEHX010000074.1:0-8120 GCA_046711205.1 Flavobacteriaceae bacterium | reverse complement strand
TCTGATAGTGAATTACGCGAAATTGATTTTAGTTTAAAAAAAATATATACCCAGCTCCATTCTGATGGAAATGAATCGGGCATTCAATACCTAAATATTGATGCCATTGACTATTGTACTTTTGGAAATTCCAAACCTTTTAGAATCAAGGTGCGAAATATTTTAAATGATAACTTCACTTATTATTACATCAAAAAAACAGATGCCTCAAGGATATATGGTTTAGAGTTTGAACACATGCTTTCTCCTTATAATTTGAATTATTTAGTAAATCACAACACGCTTATTGAGGAACATATTGCCGGCATACCAGGGGATACTTTCATAAAAGACTTTCTGCCTAATTGTAATGATTCTGAAAAGGCTCAAATTGCAAAAGAGTATGTTAAATTCAACGAACGTAGTATGATTCGATTATTGGGAGATATGCGAGCCTATAACTATGTAGTGGTCCCCACCCATGATTTTGATCAGGTAGTATACAAAATACGACCTATTGATTTTGATCAACAATCTTTTGAGGGAAGATTTTCAGTATATAGACCACAGTTTTTTAAAGAAAATAGACCTATTATGGATTTAGTTCGAGCAAAACTAAATCATAATTCAATTAATCAATATAAGATTGAAGAACGCTCTATTGTAGCAAGACGTATCATAAGTACAAGTAATCGATTAAATAAATTGGTAGAAACAATGCAGTTAGAAATCCTTACCCGTCCTGAAAATCTGGAGCGTTTACGTAAGGAAATTTATAATTTCACTAAAGACAAAGCATTTTTAGAAAGTAAGTCAATGGGAGATATTATGAAAGCCTCTTTTGATTATGTACGAAAGCACTATTTAGATGTGGACACACACAGTCAATTTTAATAAAAGTCACTATCATCATAATCTTGTTCAGATTCGTATCCATCCATAGCTTCATCAATTTCAAAACCCTCTTCTGAAAAAGCAGGATCACTTTCAAATGACTTTTCAGGAGCCTCCTCTGGTACTTCGCCTTCGGCATGAATTAAATTAGGATATATAGCCCCAGTCACTACATCACCTATCTCCATTATTTCTATAAAAAAGGTCCATAAGATTAGGAAATCATAGATGTAAAGTAATTTGTGTACTTCTGCAGAAAAAATGCTATTTAAGGCCGTATCCGAAAAGCTAGGCTGTCCAATGTCCATTGCCTCTATAGGCATTTCATCTCCTTGTTCCCAAACATCATTGGTTTTATAAAAGGAGGCTATTTCATTTCCTAAAAAACCAAAGGCTTGAGTCACGGCATGATGTAAATCTTCAAGGGTAGCATTTTCTGAAATTTCTATATCGCGAAGCACATCTTCTTGAGTATCTAAAATAATTCGAATTCTATAAATCATATTTATTTTTTTAAGATCAACATAAAATAACTTTGGGTACCAAATAAAAGAGAAGCCAAAACTAAATGTAGTGCTTGAGAGGAAAAGGGAAAGTCAAAATAATAAATCCATATTCCTGTCAAAACTTCAACTCCTAACAAGAATAAAATCAACTTAAAAACAATTGGAATATGATTGTTTTTAAATAGAAGATAGCCTATATATCCGTGCACTAGAAGTACAAGAATAGAAAAGCTTCTGTGAAAATAAAAGAGCAATGGTGGACTGCTTAGCCATTGTGATGCTTCGATTAAGTTGAAGGAATGCACTTGGCCGTCAACAAACTGGCGTACCTGGGTTCCCATTCCAATTTGAATGATTGTTAGCACTAACCCACCAGTAATAATCCATTTTAATTGAGAAGCATTAGGAATTTGTTTTTTTATGGTGTGCTCACGTGCTAAAAGAATAATTAATATTAGCAATATTAGAAAGGCCATAAACAGGTGAATGGTAATTTTATAAGGCAATAAATTAGAGTCCACGACTGTTTTTCCTAGCCATCCTTGAAATCCCATTCCCAACAAAATCATTAAGGAACCAACAGCAGCCCAAAAATCATTTTTCAATCTACCCAAAGCACTAATTAAGAGCAGTAAAGTTGCCAATCCAGCAAGGGCACCTAGTAATCTGTTTATAAATTCAATCCAAGTGTGTTTTACATTAAAAAGAGCATAATTATGTTTTGTGTAAAAATCCCAATTTTCAGAAATGTATTCGTTTTGAGAGGTAAAATCTTGTAAAACTACACGTAAGCTTTCTTCTACTATAATGACTTCTCCTTCTTGGTAGTTATGGTTAGACTTCCAATCCAACTGATTTCGTTCTGTGGGGGGTATTAAATAACCAAAGCATTTAGGCCAATCTGGACAGCCCATTCCGCTACCTGTCATTCTTACAATAGCTCCAGCGGAAATCACAAGGTAGACCAACACCAAACTAATAATAATAAATGATTTATAATATTTTCCCATTAAAAATAAGGCCAAGTTTTTTTCCTTCATTTTTCATTTTTTCAAAAGCAGCTTCTTGTTCATTTGGAATTTCACCTTCCAATATTGCTTCTTTGATAGCTTCTTTTATTAAGCCAATTTCACGAGAGGGTTTTAGATTAAAACTCTTCATAATAGTCTCACCACTTACTGGGGGTTGAAAATTACGTAGGTGATCTTTCTCTTCTACTTCAATAATTTTTTCACGTACAATTTTAAAATTATTATGATAGCGTTCGAAGCGTTTAGGATTTTTTGTGGTAATATCTGCTTCACAGAGGGTAATTAAGTCATCTATAAAATAACCAGCATCAAAAACAAGTCGTCGAATAGCAGAATCAGTTACATGATCTTGCGCAATAATTATAGGACGAGAGCTCATAAACACCATTTTTTGTACGAATTTCATTTTTTCGTTTAAGGGCATTTTTAAGCGTTTAAAAATTTTGAAGGTCATTTTTGCTCCTACAAATTCATGATTGTGGAAAGTCCAGCCAACAGGTGGTTTAAACTTTTTAGTAGGTGCTTTTCCAATATCATGGAGTAAGGCTGCCCAACGCAACCAAAGGTCGTCACTATTTTTACATAGATTATCTACCACTTCTAGGGTGTGGTAAAAATTATCTTTGTGACGTTGTCCTTCAATTTCTTCCACTCCTTTTAAATCTAATAACTCAGGAAGAATTCGCTTTAGAAGGCCTGTTTTTTCTAATAATACAAACCCTTTGGAGGGAGTTTGTGTAAGCATTATTTTATGAAGTTCTGCTACAATTCTTTCTTTTGAAATGATATCTATTCGGGCTGCATTTCTTGTAATAGCATCAAAAGAGGCGGGTTCAATTGTGAAATCTAATTGGGAAGCAAAGCGAATTGCTCTTAGCATTCTAAGTGGGTCATCTGAATAGGTTATGTCAGGATCAAGAGGCGTCTTTATAATGCCAAGTTCTAAGTCATTTATCCCATTAAAAGGGTCAATTAATGCTCCATAATTTTCAGAATTTAAACTAATGGCAATTGCGTTTATTGTAAAGTCGCGTCTATTCTGATCATCTTCTAAGGTACCTCGCTCCACCCTAGGATTTCTGCTTTCTTGGTTGTATGATTCTTTTCTAGCTCCTACAAATTCTATATCTATATCATTCCAGTGAACCATTGCAGTTCCATATGTTTTGAAAATTTGTACCGGCTTGGCGCCTTTTAACTTTTCTTGAACAGCAATGGCTAAGTTAATTCCTGAGCCCAATGCTACTATATCAATATCTTTTTTTTGAGGTCTATTTAAAAGATGATCTCGCACAAACCCACCTATGACATAGGCATCAGTTTTTGTAGCAGTAACAGTCTCCTGAAGTTCTTTGAATAGGGAAGAGTTAATTACCTCCGAAAAGTCATGTTTTAATTTCACGCACGTAAGATATGTACCTCCCCATTGGCTTCAATTTTTAAAACTCTTGAAGATAAATTTGGCTCGGTTTCCTCAGGCAAAGGTACAATATAGTCTACCCCTTCCAAAATTTTAGCCGCAATGCCGCTAAAGTTTTTTGGGGTCTCTGATCCACTAATATTTGCTGAGGTGGAAATGATTGGTTTTCCAAAGGTAGTAAGTAATTCTTGGCAGAAATCATGTCTTGGAATTCTCAATCCAATAGAGCCATCGGCCCCCATAAGGTTAGAGGCTAAGTTTATTCCATTAGGATACACCAATGTTGTGGGGCGTGCTTCTTCAAAAAAAGGAAAGGCAGTCTCTGGAATTTCACTTACATAGAAAGTTAACATTTCAGTATCTTTTACTAAGACTATCATTGCTTTATGGTCATCTCGTTGTTTTAATCGATAGATTTTTTCAACCACTTCTGATGAAGTAGCATCTCCTCCAATGCCCCATACAGTGTCGGTTGGATATAAAATAATTTGTTTGTTTTGTAGCGCTAACAAAGCTTCTTTTATCATGATAATCTTTTTAAAATAAAAAATAAATCACACAGCTACGTTGTGAGTTCTTAGCGCATCATTTAGGGATGTTTTTTTATCGGTGCTTTCTTTTCGAGTACCAATAATTAAGGCACAAGGAACTTGAAAGTCTCCTGCGGGAAAAGTTTTAGTATAACTTCCAGGAATAACCACGGAACGAGGAGGTACATATCCTTTTTGTTCTTTAGGCTCTGAACCTGTCACATCAATAATTTTAGTTGAAGCAGTAAGCACAACATTTGCTCCCAAAACAGCTTCTTTTCCAATACGCACTCCCTCTACAACGATGCTTCTTGATCCAACAAACGCATTATCTTCAATAATAACTGGAGCTGCTTGAAGTGGCTCTAAAACACCTCCAATTCCAACGCCACCACTTAGATGAACATTCTTTCCTATTTGAGCACAACTACCAACGGTTGCCCAAGTATCTACCATAGTACCCTGATCAACATAGGAACCAATATTAACATAACTAGGCATTAAAATAACACCTGGGGCTAAGTAAGCACCATACCTTGCAACAGCATGAGGAACCACACGAACCCCCTTTTCTTTATAACCTCTTTTTAAGAGCATTTTATCATGAAACTCCATAGGGCCAGCTTCCAATGTTTCCATTTTTTGAATTGGAAAATATAAAACAACCGCCTTCTTAACCCATTCATTAACCTGCCAACCTTCTGTGGTGGGTTCAGCAACTCTTAGGATTCCTTCATCTAATTGATTAATAACAGAGCAAATAGCATCTTGTGTTTCTGATTCTTCTAGAAGGGAACGATTTTCCCAAGCCGCTTCTATGATATGTTTCATTTTTTAATTTTTCACAAATGTAAAGAATTCCAAATGACTGAAATAGAGCATATCATTATGAAAAGGGTATATTTGCAAAAAAATAAAGATGGGGTCCTTAATTGGCATTGATTTCGGCACTAAAAAAACGGGCTTAGCGTGCACTGACCCGGGCCAAATTATAGCAAGTGGGCTTAAAAATTTACCTACACAGGATGTAATACCTTTTTTGAAAAAATATTGCATCACAGAAAAAGTGGATGCATTTATTATTGGAAAGCCCCTTCAGAAAGATGGTTCGCCTTCAACAGTAGAGACTCAAATAATTTTATTTATAGAAAAGCTTCAAAAATATTTTCGAGCGCAGTCAATTGAACGTCACGATGAGCGCTATACTTCTAAGATAGCTTTTCAAGCAATGATTGACGGAGGGCTTAAAAAAAAACAACGAGCTAATAAAGGCATGATAGATCAAGTAAGCGCTACCCTTATCCTGCAATCTTATTTAGATTATAAAAAACATACACTATGATTTTACCTATTGTAGCATATGGTACTCCTGTCTTAAAAAAACAGGCAGAAGATCTTTCTATAGGCTATCCTAAATTGGAGCAATTGATTGAGAATATGTGGAAAACTATGTATGCTTCCAAAGGGGTTGGTCTAGCTGCTCCTCAAATAGGTTTATCTCTCCGGTTATTTATCGTTGATACTTCCCCTTTTGCTGATGATGAGACCCTGGATGAAGCTGAAGTTAAAATATTAGAGTCTTTTAAAAAGGTATTCATAAATCCAATAATCGTTGAAGAAGATGGAGAAATTTGGGAGTTTAACGAAGGTTGCCTTAGCATTCCTGATGTTCGTGAAGACGTAAGTAGACAACAACGTATTAAAATTAACTATTTAGATGAACAATTCAAACCACAAGTATTAATCCTTTCAGGATTAGCAGCACGTGTGGTTCAGCATGAGTACGACCATATTGAAGGCATTCTATTTACAGACCACCTTTCCCCCCTTAAAAGACGTCTATTAAAAAGTAGACTTACCTCAATTTCAAAAGGAGCAATTGAAGTAGATTATCTCATGAAATTTCCTGTAAAAACAAAACGATAATTATGCAATTAGATAAAATTTTAGCAATCTCTGGTCGTCCAGGCCTTTATGAAATGAAAGCGCAAACACGGAGTGGAATTGTTGCAATATCTCTTTTAGATGGTAAACGAATTACTTCTTCAATTAATAATCAGATAAGTTTTCTTAGTGAGATTAAAGTTTATTGTTTAGGGAAAGAAATTCCCTTAGCAGAAGTTTTTGAAAAGTTCCTTACGAAAGAGTCTGGAAAGATTACAAGCATAAAACCGAAGGCAGCCGCAACTGATTTGGAAGCTTATTTTTTTGATGTTATTGAAGAATATGATGAAGAACGAGTTTATCCTTCAGATATTAAAAAAATAATTCAGTGGTATAATATTTTGGTGACTTTAAAGCGTATTGCTTTAGAGGTTCCAAAAACAAAGATAATTCCTAAAGTAAAAGCAACTCTAATAAAGAAGGATGATAAAGACACTCCAAAGTCCTCGGAAACACCCATAATATAATGAACTCAAAAGCTACTAAATTAGAAGCTTTTGGGCGTTTGCTGGATGTTATGGACAACCTACGTGAAAAATGTCCTTGGGATCAAAAACAGACTTTTGAAACACTACGTCACCTAACCGTTGAAGAAACATATGAGTTGGGAGATGCTATTTTAAATAATGACCTTCCTGAAATCAAGAAAGAACTAGGTGATTTGTTACTTCATATTGTTTTTTACGCAAAATTAGGGAGTGAACAAAAAGCATTCGATATTTCTGATGTTGCAGATGAAATTGTAAAAAAACTAATTTATAGGCATCCACATATTTATGGAGATGTTACCGTAAAAGATGAGGCTGAAGTTAAACGGAATTGGGAATCATTAAAACTATCCGAAGGAAAGAAAAGTGTTTTAGAAGGCGTTCCAAAAGGTCTTCCGGCACTTATTAAAGCACAACGAATACAAGAAAAAGCAGCGGGTGTTGGTTTTGATTGGAATTCAAAAGAGCAAGTTTGGAGCAAAGTGGAGGAAGAGCTTTCTGAATTAGAAGAGGCGATTGTAAACGATAATAAAGAATCGATTGAAGACGAATTTGGGGATGTCTTTTTTTCAATGATAAATTATGCACGCTTTTTGAAAATTAACCCTGAGTCAGCTCTTGAGAGAACCAACCGAAAATTCATCCGTCGTTTTCAGTATATCGAAGTTGAGGCAAAAAAACAAGATGCCTCCATCGAAACTCTTTCTTTAGAGGCAATGGAAGCTTTATGGGTGAAGGCTAAAAATCAACTTTCTTCAGAAGATTCAGCTTCTTGAGCAGCAAGTTCTTTTGTTTTTTTAGCTGATTTATCTTGACTATTTTTCACTTGTTTTAAGCGAATATAATCTTCGTGTGCTTTTTCAATCTTATTTTGACAGTTTTTAATTTGTTTTTCCACATTTTTGAATAACGGATTTTCTGAACTTGAGTTACTGAAAAATTCAAGGTTATTTTCTAATTGTGTTAATTCACCTTTTAAAGCATTTACCGCGGCTCTTGCTGCTTGCAATTCTTCCTGAAGTCGATTTGGATTTCCTAGTAAAATAAGAGTATTTAAATCGGTTAGGACCTCATTTTTAGCTGTTTTATCTAGGTCTACTTTTTTAACAATCGAAATAAGCGCGTTTGTGAAAGAGAAATTCATTTTTTCTTCTTTACCAGAATCTAGTCGGCAAAGAGCTTGCCATGTATCCCAATATTCTTTATATTCTTTTTTAAGAGTCTCTGTATCTTTCGAGAATTCAGCGACTTTAAGTTCTTCTAAATGATTTAGTTTTTCTTTTTGTAACGTCTCTTGTTCTGGGGATAGTTTTTGATAGCCAGATTTT
>JBKEHX010000073.1:0-8121 GCA_046711205.1 Flavobacteriaceae bacterium | reverse complement strand
AGATATTGTAGAGTTTCTTATATTAGTAACTTATTAATCATAAATCAATTAAAATGAAAAAACTATTATTATTTGGAGCATTATTTATATCAATTCAATTGTTTTCACAAAACATTGCCTTTGATTTAGCGTTTGTAGATGCAGAAAATATCCAAGCGTATGATCAGAATTTAAAAACAAAATACCAAAGGTTAAATCAAAACTATATTGATGATGGAAGAATTTTAGGATGGCACGTTTGGAAAGTAATTAATGGTGCACAAAGTCCATTTTCACATTTAGCTGTTACAGTATATGATATGGATAAAATGGATGAAGATTATACCCCTAAAAAATGGACAGAAGAGTTTACCGATATGACGCAATCAGAGCTAATGGATTGGGGTAAAAAAAATAGTGAAAACAGAAAAATTGTATTTGAAACTCAATTTGTGAATGTTGCAGAAGTGCTTCAAGAAGGTGTTACAGATTATCCGGATATTGCTGTTATGAACTTGATGAAAGTTAAGCACGGAAAATACAAAGCTTATGAAGACATTGAAAAAGCAACCACTAAAACAATTGCTAAAGGATCTCCAAGAAAAGGGTGGAGTTTAGGGAAAAGAATTGATAGAATTGGAACTGATATTTCTTGGACTCACTTTACAATTGATTGGTTTGATAAATACTCTGACTTTTTAAAGTTAAGCGCAAGACCATCTTCAAATGCTGACAAAAATTATCAAAATATGATGAAACTTCGTGATTTGACAAACCGAATTGTACTTGAAAAATTTATTTTCTTAAACAAATAGTATTAAATAAAACTCTATAAGCTTTGGGTTTTATTAATTAACATATTTTTCTAAAACAATTACAACGTCACTAATTAAATTTAGTGGCGTTTTCTTTTAAACCACAGGCATATCTTCTTCAGTAAGTTCTGCAATACACTATACCAAGAATGAAACAAGCTACTAATGAAGTAAGTGAAGAGTGGAGTTACTACCTTTACTAGGACATAAAAGTTAAGACTGTTTTAAATAAAAACGAACTTACCATTATGAAACGAGTGAAAAGAAATTTGGTACAAAAGAAAACGATTACATTCTTCATTGGGCTATAAAACTCCCCTTGAAGTGGAATTAGAATTTAATAAATTAAAAGATGTAGCATAGGTCTTAGAAAAAATATTCTACTTTTTGTTGTAAGTCCAGTTTAATGAACTCTCGATAATCCAAACGTCCTTCGGTAGTTTACTAAAAAGTGACTTTAGAAATATCCCCCGTGGTAATCTCCAAGAACAGAAGAACCTTCTGTTGAATAATTATCCATATTATACGATGTTTTTAGTCTCTTTGGGCGTGTATAAAAAATTAAAGGGCAATTAAAATCCCTCTTCATCAATTGATGAAGGCTATAAAAAAAACAGACTTCTTTTTTCAAATGCAAATTCCGTAAAAGGCCGAGTAAACATGACTGTGAAAATTAGTTATGATGAAGGGAAAACATGGTCTGTAGAAAAAATAATTTATGAAGGTGGATCAGCCTATTCCTCATTAACGATTCTAGAAAATGGAGATATAGGGTTGTTTTTTGAACAAGATGTTTATAAGAAAAATCCATTCGTGAGTTTTTCCTTAAAATGGTTGACCGATGGTGACGATAAATACAAAAAACCGAATAGCCTAAAATAGAAATATTATTTTAGTAAATTGTCGACTATTTTAAATAACTGAGTAGATTAGTAACATGAAGAAACTTTTCGAGGAATTGCAAAATACAGTATCAGGTGAAATCTTATATGATGAGCTTTCTTTAGGAATGTATTCTACCGATGCTAGTATTTATCAGATAAAGCCAATTGCCATAGTTCTACCTCGAAATGAAGACGATATCAAAAGTGCCATAAAGGTGGCTTTTGATAACGGAATAACTATTTTACCTCGTGGAGCAGGAACTAGTTTGGCAGGACAAACTGTTGGCAAATCTATTATTCTTGATTTCTCTAAACATATGAATTCCATTATTGAAATCAATGAATCAGAGAAATGGGTTCGTGTTCAACCGGGAATGGCTCGAGACGATTTAAACGCCGTTTTAGAACCCCTAGGGTTACATTTTGCTCCAGACCCAGCAACAAGTAGCAGAGCAAATGTTGGAGGAATGGTTGGTAATAACTCTTCTGGAACTAAGAGCGTACTCTTTGGTAAAACAGTAGATCATGTATTAGAAGTCAATGTTGTTTTAGCAGAAGGGACTGAATTACATCTTAAAAATTGTTCGCCAGAAGAGTATCAAAAGAAAGCATCTCAAGAAAATAGAGAAGGAGAAATTTATCGCACCATTAAGGACTTAATCGATGAGCATACGGATGAAATCAAAGAACGATTTCCTAAGGTAATGCGTCGCGTTGGAGGCTATAATTTAGATGAATTTGTATATACAGATCAATGGAACTTGAGTAAGTTGGTTTGTGGTAGTGAAGGAACACTTGCAACAACAGTTGATCTAAAATTAAATCTTGTTGATTTACCCAAAAATAAATCAGTATGTGTGGTTCACTTTACTGAATTGTTGGAAGCAATTTCTGCCGTTGAAATAATATTAACATTTAATCCCTCAGCCGTTGAAATATTAGATAAAACGGTTATTGGGTTAAGTAGAAAGAATTTAATGACAAAGCATCATTGTCATTTCATAGAAGGTAATCCAGCCGCAATATTAATTGTGGAGTTTTATGCAGACACTGCCGAGGATGTTATGGAGCGTCCAAAAAAGATGATTACTTTGTTAGAGGAAACCAATTTTGGTTACGCATATCCTTTATTTCCTGATGGAAAATCATACAGTGATGTTTGGATAGTTCGTAAAAAGGGATTGGGATTAATGTTAGGTTTAAAAGGAAATAAAAAACCACTACCATTTATTGAAGATGCCGGAATTCCATCAAAATATTTACCAGAATACATAGATCAAGTTTTAAAGGTTTGTGAAAAGTACGGAACCAAAGCAGCAATGTATGCACATGCAAGTGTAGGCGTTATTCATGTACGTCCAATTTTAGATTTGAGGTTGGCAGAGGATATTGAACGCTTAAAAAATATTACCGATGACACTTTTGAATTAGTCATGAAATACAAAGGTTCTTGGAGTGGTGAGCATGGTGATGGATTGGTAAGAAGTGCCTACAACAAACGTTTTTTTGGAGATACAATTTATAAGGTGTTTTTAGACGTTAAAAAGTTAATGGATCCAAAAAATTTAATGAATCCCGGTAAAATTATTGAGGCTCAAACTATTGAGCACAATTTAAGATATGGTCTTGCCTATAAAGATGAGGGGGTAAAAACTGAATATAATTATAAGTCAGAAGAAGGATTCGAAGCGGCAGTTCATATGTGTTCTGGTGTAGGTGAATGCAGAAAGGTTTTGGGAGGAACTATGTGTCCAAGTTTTAAAGCTACGAGAGATGAAGAACATTCTACGCGTGGACGCGCGAATGCCTTGAGGCTGGCCATGTCGAATCAACTGGGAGAAAAAGGCCTGTCTAGTAAACGATTGCATGAGGTTATGGATTTATGCTTGTCTTGTAAGGCTTGTAAGTCAGAATGCCCGAGTAATGTAGACATGGCAAAGATGAAGAGTGATGCCTTACAAATGTATTATGATGAACACGGCATTTCATTAAGAGATAAACTAATACGAGATTCTGCTAAGGCGGCGAGTAAGATTTCAGGTTCAAAAGCAGGCCTCGTAAATGCCATTCAAAAAACAGATTTATTTAAGTTTTTCTTAGAAAAAGCGGCACGTTTTGACAAGCGAAGGACACTTCCAGATTTTGCTAAAGAACCCTTTTATAAATGGTTTAAGAAAAACGCAAGAAAAAAAAATATTGGAAACAAAAAAGTGGTTTTATTTGCCGACACCTATTTAAATTATCACGAGCCTCATATCGGAATATCTGCTCTAGAATTGTTAAATTCTTGTGGGTATGAAGTTATCTTAGCAAATGTTGGTTGTTGTCAAAGACCAAAGATATCTCATGGCTTTTTAAGAGACGCCAAGCAGGAAGGTGTAAAAACTATTGACGGGTTAAAACCATTTTTAGATCAAGGTTTAAAAGTTGTGGTCTGTGAACCAAGTTGTGCTTCGGCATTGAATGACGATTTACCAGATTTAATTACCGATCAAGCAATTGCAGAACAACTAAAAAATGGCGTTATGATGATTGATGTTTTCCTTGCAAATGAATATGAAAACGGAAGATTAGATGTAGACTTTGAGCCAGTTTCTGACGGTATTGTGATTCACGGTCACTGTCATCAAAAGGCATTGTATGGCACAAATACGATGAAATCGTTGTTAAAAAATTCTGATAGGGTATCGGAAATTCCTTCGGGCTGTTGTGGTATGGCTGGTTCTTTTGGATACGAAAAGGAACATTATGATCTGTCTAAGAAAATTGGTGACGAAATTTTATTTCCAGCGGTTAATAAATTAGATAAAAATCATGAATTGATAGCTTGCGGATTTAGTTGTCGCCACCAAATAGGACACTTTACAGAGGCAAATCCAAAGCATTTTGTGGAAGTAATTAGAGCTGTTAAAAAATAAAAGAAGTATACAATACATAAAATATATACATATGAAAACCTATAAAGAATTAAACACAAGCAGACGCGTATTAATGGGGCCTGGACCAAGTGATACGCATCCAAGAGTTTTAAAAGCAATGTCAACTCCTTTAATAGGTCATTTAGACCCAGAATTTTTAGAAATAATGGATGACATAAAATCTATGACACAAGAAACATTAAAGACAAAGAACGAATTGACTTTTGTTGTATCAGCACCTGGAAGTGCAGGGATGGAAACGTGTTTGGTTAATTTATTAGAGCCTGGTGATGAAGCCGTAGTCTGTATAAATGGTGTTTTTGGGACACGTTTGGCTGATATTGCAGAACGTTGTGGCGCAAAAGTAATTAAGATAGAAGCAGCATGGGGCTCTCCAATTAACCCAGACGATGTGGAAGCTGCATTAAAGACATGTAATCCAAAATTATTAGCTATTGTCCATGCAGAGACTTCAACAGGTGTATTACAGCCTCTAGAAGAAATTAGCAAAATGTCCAAAAACGCTGGAGCACTTTTAGTAGTTGATGCTGTGACTTCATATTGCGGGACTGAATTAAAAGTAGATGAGTGGGGAATTGATGCTTTATATTCTGGAACCCAAAAATGTTTAAGTGCGCCTCCTGGTCTATCTCCTGTAACTTTTAGTCAAGCTGCTATTGATGTACTAAATAATAGAAAAACAAAAGTTCAAAGTTGGTTTTTAGATTTAACAATGGTTAAAAATTATTGGTCAGGAGCGAAGAGAGCGTATCATCATACGGCACCAATTTCTGCTATGTTTGCCATGAGGGAAGCTTTAAGATTGGTTCTTGAAGAGGGGCTTGAAAACAGGTTTAAGCGTCATCAGGAAAATCACGAATTATTACGTGATGGATTAGAGGCAATGGGCTTTAAATTCTTAGTGGATAAGGAATATAGATTACCGATGTTGAACGCCGTTACAATTCCTGCAGGAGTTGACGATGCAAATGTTAGAAAACGATTGTTAGAAGAATATAATATAGAAATTGGTGGAGGATTAGGCCCTTATGCTGGAAAAATTTGGCGTATTGGATTAATGGGTGAAAGTTCTACTAAAAATAATGTAAACATGTTATTGTCTGCATTGAAACAAGTAATGTAATACTAAATTAATTATGTCAGTAATCACAGATTTTTCCGATTTTCATCATCAGGTTTCAACAATATTTAAACAGCCTCAGTCCTCAGAAGAATGGGAGCAATATCGATTGACCGATGAGCAAGTAGCACATTTTCATGAATTTGGTTACGTTTCTGGAATTAAACTCTTGGAAGAAAATCAATTAAATTTGTAAGAGTACTCTCTTAAATTTTAACCCAAAAAATTCAAATTTGTTTGACGACATACACTGTATAGTGTCAGCAAAAAGTGAACTTTTAAAGGTGAAGAATATAGGAAAATAGATTAATTAATGCTAAAGGGGTAGCTAAAAAAAGTAAACAATGGGAAGAAAAACAATTAATTAGAAAATCTCAAGGTTTAGTTGGAGAAGAGTTAGAAGAACACATTGAAAAAATTTCAAAGGATGAAGCTTTGAAAAAAATGAAGGAATTAAAAGAGTTTTTAGATTTAACTGTTATTTCTCAAGAAGAATTTGATAAAAAATCCGCACTATGAAAAATCTACTTCTTGTTTTACTGTTTATTCCATTGGTTTCTTTCGGGCAAATGGATTATTATGTTTCCGCAAAAGGAGGGTTAAATGTTCGTGAAGCTCCTAATTCAAAATCAAAGAAAATTGAAACTCTTCTTTATGGTCAAAATGTTACAATTGAATCTAAAACAGGTGTAAAATTGACAATAAATGATACAGATAAAAAAACAGGAGTCATAAAAGCTATTGAAGGGGAATGGGTAGAGGTAACTTCAGGAGAAAAGATTAGAGGATATGTTTTTGACGGATTCTTAAAAGGAGTCAAATCAGGAACTGATTTTTACACATTAACGATTGAAGGAAATAATAAAATTTATGATTATGATTCTTATCAAATAATAACAACTCCTCTAAGTTACGTTACTGTAATCCCAGAAATTATTGGTGAACAGATAAAAATATACTCTAAAGATGATGAATCAATTGAATTTACAATTGGAGATGAAAATAATGAAGTCTTTTTTGGCGGGATAGTTCAGGGTTTTATGATCATTGAAGATGGAGGTATGTTCGTAGGACCAGAGATGTTTTCTGTTTTTGATTTACAAAATCAGAAAATAGTTTTTAATGGCTCCAATTATTCAAGAGAAAAGCAAATAGTGAACTCTAAAATTGAGTTTTATCAGGTGATAGACTCTCCTAATAATTCTTATTATGCAGAGAGGTCTGGAAAATTTACTAAGCCGAAATGTTCAGAATATTATGAAAAATTAGGTAAAGATTACCCTGGAAGTATTGGCTACATCGAAAAATTCATTTACGATATTGCTACACAACAATTAGAAAGAACAGGTTTGTACGAATGTGCATATTTTCAATAGAAATTAAACCACAGGCATATCATCTTTTGTAAGTTCTGGGATTTGTGATTGTTTGATAATATTTATAGATTGTAGATTATTAACCATAAATTAATTAAAATGAAAAAATTATTATTAATACTATTAGTGTTTCCAATTACATTATCTGCTCAATATGCTTTAGCAGATTTTGTTGTATTGAAAGAAGGAACTGACTCAGACTATCATAAACTTGAAAGAGTTTGGAGTGCCTATCATCAAAAATCTGTAGACAAGGGTGAAAAAACTGGATGGGCTGTTTGGAAAAGAACTCCAAATGATAATGATGGTGAAAATGCAGCTCACTATGTAATCTTTAACCAGTTTAGTTCAAAAGAACAAATGGATAATTCTATGAATAATTTTAATCTTGATAATGCGATTAAAATTATGAAAATGAAATTAAAAGGAAAGATGTCTTCAAGAACTATCAACGGTATAATGAATAAAGATGTCAAAAAGCAAGTACGTACATACACACTTCAAATGGTAGACGCGACACCATTAGTTGGAGGAGATATTAAGATTGGAGATAAAATGAGTTTTGCAACGATGTCTCAAAAAGAGGATGATTATGAAGAATATGAATCTAATGTATGGAAACCATATTTTTTAGATGAAATTATGAGAAATAATCATAGATGGTGGGCTTTAACAAAAATAGTTGATAGAAATGAAAATGCTTATAAAAAACCATCCCATTTAGTTTGGAATATTGGAGTTGAAAATCCAAAAGAATTTTTGATTAAGGATGATTTTATCTCTAATAAAATGAGAGGAATGATGGATACTTATAGAGAAATGGGGAATGCTCAAGACTTAACTTTAATTTATAAGACTAACTAAAACGAGCCCTTAAAACATATTATTAACGTCACTAATTAACTTTAGTGGCGTTTTCTTTTAAACCACAGGCATATCCTCTTCAGTAAGTTCTGGGATTTATCATTTTTTCTTTACTTTTGTATTGTATCAAGAACGCATTTAGCG
>JBKEHX010000072.1:0-8214 GCA_046711205.1 Flavobacteriaceae bacterium | reverse complement strand
CTATTATAAACCTAAAGACTTTATATTGGAAAAAACGTCTTTTTACATTGGCCACGGTGATGGTTTAGGTCCTAAGGATAAAGGATATAAACGAATGAAAAAAGTCTTTACCAATCCGTTAGCAAAACTTTTTTTTAAAGCCCTTCACCCCGACTTAGGGCTAAGGTTAGGAAAATATTTTTCAGTAAAAAATAAATTACTCTCAGGCGATGAAGATATTTCCTTTTTGGGAGAAGAAAAAGAATGGCTAGCAATCTATTCTAAAGGAAAATTAGCTCAAAAACACCGAGACTATTTTCTTTTTGGACACCGTCATTTCCCCATGGAAATTAAATTAAACAATTCGTCAACCTACATCAACATTGGCGATTGGATTACACATTATACCTACGGTGAGTTCGACGGAAATAAATTCGAATTAAAAAAATGGGAAAACCAGTAATATGATCGAAGAAAAATCACTTGAGTTTGAAAAAATAGTATTAGTGGGAATTATAAATTCTAGACAGGACGTAGTCCAGTCTAAAGAATATCTAGATGAACTCACTTTTTTAGCCTTTACCGCTGGAGGGGAGGTGATGAGAAGTTTTACTCAAAAAATTGATCTTCCAAATCCCAAAACATTTATTGGGACAGGAAAACTTCAGGAAGTGTTAGAATACGTAACTGATAATGATATTTCTACTGTTGTTTTTGATGACGAACTCACGCCCGCACAACAAGGAAATATTGAAAAAATATTAAAGGTCAAAGTATTGGATCGAACTGGTTTAATACTGGATATTTTTGCACAACGAGCACAAACCAGTTATGCTAGAAATCAAGTAGAATTAGCTCAATACGAATACTTACTCCCAAGATTAAAAGGGCTTTGGACACACTTAGAGCGTCAGCGTGGAGGTATTGGAATGCGTGGACCTGGAGAGACTGAAATTGAAACCGACAGAAGGATTGTGCGAGACAAAATCTCGCTTTTAAAGAAAAAATTGATTACCATAGATAGGCAAATGGCCACACAAAGAGGGAACCGTGGCTCTTTGATTCGCGTTGCTTTGGTGGGATATACCAATGTTGGTAAATCCACCCTTATGAATTTAATAGCAAAAAGTAAAGTATTTGCAGAAAACAAACTTTTTGCCACATTAGATACTACAGTTCGAAAAGTTGTTATTGGAAACCTTCCATTTTTATTGAGTGATACGGTTGGATTTATAAGAAAGCTTCCTACTCAACTGGTAGAGTCTTTTAAAAGTACTTTAGATGAAGTTCAAGAAGCCGATATGTTATTGCATGTGGTTGATATTTCTCATCTAAATTTTGAGCAGCATATAGATTCTGTAAATCAGATTTTAAAAGAAATTAAAAGTCTAGACAAACCGACCCTCATGGTTTTCAATAAAATTGATGCATATAAATCTGATCCCTGGGATGAAACAGAGCTTATAGAGCAGCGAAGCGAAAGACATTTTAAGTTAGAAGAATGGGAACAAACCTGGATGCATAGGATGAATGGAAATGCTCTTTTTATTTCTGCGTTGAATAAAGATAATTTAGAAGGTTTTCGAGAAAGAGTTTATAAAGAAGTTAGAGAAATTCATGTAACACGTTTTCCTTATAATCATTTTTTGTATCCTGAAGGACTAGAGGAATAGTGATATACTTGATTGCAAGAATACTCCTGCCCCATGTTCAATAGAAAACTTCTAAGATATTTTATTATTCCATTCGATTTGAGACATAAGCATTTGCCTGTCTAGTAGGGAGTAATACCAAATCAGCAATGTTAACTTGAGCAGGGGCAAGTGCCATATAGAGAATAGCATCTGCAACATTTTTAGCCGTAAGTGCTTCAATTCCATGGTACACCTTTTCGGCCCGCTTTTGATCGCCTTTAAAGCGAACTTCAGAAAACTCTGTGTGAACTAAACCTGGGTGAATCGCACTTACTTTTATTCCTTCAGAATTCAAATCAATACGCAACCCTTGCGTAAAGGCATCTACAGCGTATTTGCTACTACAATAAACATTTCCATTTGGGTACACTTCTTTTCCTGCAATGGAGCCAAGGTTGATAATATGGCCTTTTTTTATTTTTAACATGTTGGGTAGAATTGCTTTTGTAACATACATAAGCCCCTTTACATTTCCATCAATCATGGCATCCCAATCATCTAAATTTGCCGTTTGAACAGGATCTAGGCCATGCGCATTTCCAGCATTATTTATTAAGATATCAACGTTTTTCCATTCTATAGGAAGGTGTTCAAGGGCATTAAACACCGCTTTCCTGTCTCGAACATCAAAGGTAAGCAGGTAGGTTTTGACCGCTAGTTTTTGTGCTAATGCTTCTAATTTTTCTTTTCTCCTTCCACATAAAATTAACTGTGCTCCTTGAGCAGCAAAAGCTTCTGCTGTTGCCCATCCAATTCCACTGCTAGCACCAGTAATTAATACAATTTTATTTTTCATATAATTTTTAAGGTAATGGTTTTTCCATACTTGTTTCAAGCATTAAAAACCAATCTGTAATTTCTAAATTTATTGAAAGTGCTTCTTGAGAAGCTTTTAATCGTTTTGTTAAAGTAGTTCCTATCACCGGATATATTTTTGAGGGATGGTGAAGTAAACAGCCTGTTTTAATTTCATAAAACTTAATCGGGATCCTTCGGTATAGATTAAATGCATTAATTTTACTTCTAAAATAAAAACATTTGGCGGCTTCTATAATTTTAAAGCTTCTAAATTTTTAACCAATTGTTAACAATAAACTGAAAATATATTTTTCAAATTTGCTATCTAAAAAAAATCTTTAAAATTCCAATGAAAAATAGTGCAAATGAAATGATTGATATAAATGCAATCAATGCTAAGATTGAGAAGGAAAGTGCTTTTGTTGACTTGCTAACTTTTGAAATGAATAAAGTAATAGTAGGGCAAAAACATATGGTAGAACGTCTTTTAATAGGGCTGTTAGGCCGGGGCCACATTCTTCTCGAGGGAGTGCCTGGACTTGCAAAAACACTGGCTATTAATACCTTGAGTCAAGCCGTTAAAGGAAGCTTTAGTCGTATTCAGTTTACGCCAGATTTACTTCCTGCTGATGTAGTGGGAACAATGATTTACAACATTAAAGAAAATGATTTCACTATAAAAAAGGGCCCTATTTTTGCCAATTTTGTATTGGCAGACGAGATTAATAGAGCTCCTGCTAAAGTTCAATCGGCACTTTTAGAAGCAATGCAAGAAAAGCAGGTAACGATTGGCGATACTACCTTTAAGCTTCAGCCCCCATTTCTTGTAATGGCCACTCAAAACCCTGTAGAGCAAGAAGGAACATATCCTTTGCCAGAAGCACAAGTGGATCGATTTATGCTAAAAACAGTCATAGATTATCCCAAACTAGAGGAAGAAAAACTCATCGTTAGAAGTAACCTTTCTCGCAATTTGGTCAAGGTAAAGCCGGTAGTAACTGTCAAGCAAATATTATCCGCTCAAGAAACCGTTCGTGAGGTTTATATGGATGAGAAAATAGAGAATTATATTCTTAATTTGATTTTTGCCACACGTTATCCGGAGAATTACAATTTAGCTGCCATCAAGCCTTTAATTAGTTTTGGCGCCTCTCCAAGGGGAAGTATTAACTTGGCAACTGCCGCTAAATGTCATGCCTTTTTAAAACATAGAGGCTATGTGATACCAGAGGATGTGCGAGCGGTAATTTTTGATGTATTGCGACATCGTATTGGTTTAACATATGAAGCAGAAGCAGAGAATGTTACTTCAGAAGATTTGATTACTCAAATTATCAACGAAGTAGAAGTTCCTTAAAACACCAACCCATTACTATTTAGATTCCATCAAAGGACGCAATGGATACAAAAGCGCTACTGAAAAAAGTTCGTAAAATTGAGATTAAGACACGCCGCCTAAGTGATAATCTTTTTGGAGGAGAATATCAATCTACCTTCAAAGGGCGTGGAATGACTTTCAGTGAAGTGCGTCAATATCAATATGGAGATGATATACGTGCAATTGATTGGAATGTAACCGCACGCTATAATGAACCTTTTGTAAAGGTGTTTGAGGAAGAAAGAGAGCTAACGCTCATGTTGCTAGTAGATGTAAGTGGTTCAGAAACCTTTGGAACTAAAACCCAATTTAAAAGAGAAATTCTCACTGAAATTGCTGCGACCCTAGCTTTTTCTGCACTTCAGAATAATGATAAAGTAGGATTGCTATTGTTTTCAGATCAAGTAGAATTATTTATTCCACCTAAAAAAGGACGTTCTCATATTTTAAGAATTATAAGGGAGTTGCTAGAATTTAAGCCAAAAAGTTCACTAACAAATATTGCTACCGCGCTAGAATTTCTTTTAGGAGTTCTTAAAAAGAAAGCCATTGTGTTTATGCTTTCTGATTTTATGGACAAAGGCTATGAAAAAACACTACGTATTGCAGCAAAAAAACATGATTTAACAGGTATTCGAGTGTATGACCCCGTAGAAACGACCCTTCCAAAGTTAGGAATTGTTTATATGCGTGATTCAGAAACAGGGGCGCTAGAATTGATAAATACCCAAGCTAAAAGTGTTAGAAACCAATACGGAAAACATTATGCAGAGCGTGTAAAGACATATCAAGAACTCTTTAAAAAAAATGGTGCTGGCAATATGAGTTGTTCTGTCGACGAGAGTTATGTTAAAAAATTATTGGGTTATTTTAAAGCTAGAATTTAAAATGAAAAAAGTATTTTACGTCTTGTTTGCATTTATATTAATGAATTCACTTTGGTCTCAAAGCCAAGGAAAATTAACAGTTGCCATAGATTCAATAAAAGTTAAAATTGGAGAACAACTTAATTATACCCTTCAAGTAAAAGCAGATAGTACAGCCCAAGTTATTTTTCCAGAACAGCCCATTTTCGCTCCTTTTGAGCTTCTTGAAGAAAGTCTTGTAGATACCCTTAAAATGCAGTCTCATTATTTGTACACAAAAAAATATGCACTCATTCAATTCGATTCGGGCAACTATTTTTTACCACAACAACAAGTAATGATTAATGGGTTTTCTAAAATTGCAGCACTTATTCCAGTTCGGGTAGAGGCTGTTGTTGTTGATACGCTTCAACAAAAATTGTATGATATAAAGCCTTTGGTTGTGGTCGACAAGAATTATGAAGTATTGATCGCAAAGCTTCTTTGGGGTGCTGTGTTTTTATTAATTTTAGTAGGTGTTTTGTATGCTTATTTATTCCAGAAAAGGAGAAAAGAATTACGCAAACAAGAGCTTCTTCCATTTGATAGAGCAATTGAAGAACTTAAAGCCTTGGAAGGTGAAAAACCTTCAGTACAAGATGAATTTAAAAAATACTATTCTCGTTTAACAGATGTTGTTCGCCGTTATTTAGAAGAAGAGGCTAAAATTGATGCATTAGAAAGCACTTCTGAGGAATTATTAGCAAAGCTAGAAATGCGAAAAGATGCAGGAACCTTAGATTTGGATCATCTCACATTAAAAAGTTTAAGAGAGGTTTTGCGTAATGCTGATTTGGTTAAGTTTGCGAAATCAATGCCAGAATATAGAATTGCAAATGAAGACCGTATCGCAGTTGAGCATGTTGTAATTGAAACAAAAGAGGCACTTCCAGAGCCCACTGAAGAAGAGTTAAAACAGAAAGAGGCTTATAAAGAACTATTAGCCCAAAAGCGAAGAAAAGAACAATGGATTTGGGGTCTCTCCGGGGCAGGACTTTTAACGGTTTTAGCCTTAATTATTTCAATGCTAGTTTATGGTTATTATCCAGTTCGCGACACTCTTTTAAAACACCCTACTAAAGTATTATCGAGTGGTCAATGGGTTACCAGCCAATACGGAACACCCCCTTTAAAAATAAAAACACCCGAAGTTTTAGAACGTGTTCCTCTTGAGTCAAAAACGCTTCAGCAATTTAGTTTAGGAACGCTAGACAGTCCTTTTTATATAGACGTGTTGTTTGATTTTCCAAAACCAGATCCTCAAAAGGCTCAAAACCCAAAAAACGAAACTGCAGCCCCAAAAGATGCAGATGAAGAAAGAGGACAAGCTATGGTGACATCGATTATTTCTAATTTTGAAGCAAAAGGAGCTGTCAACATTTTGATGAAAAATGATGAGTTAAACCTTCCTTCTGGAGTACCTGTTGCTAAAATATATGGAACATTAGACTATCCCCGTCAGGGAGAAAACGAAAGAGTACGATGTAATTTTAATGCACTATTAATAACCTTTGAGGAAGGAACAATTATTATTACCATGATGTATGAAAAAGAAGATCGTTATGCGTCTGAAATTGAAGAAAGAATTATTAATAGTATAGAATTAATAAAAGAACTATAAGTAAATGTTTGAAGATATTTATTTTGCAAATCCTAATTATCTCTGGTTGTTATTAGTATTACCAGCGGTCATTTTATGGCACTTATTTACCTGGAGAAAAGCACAACCTGAGCTTAAAATGTCAAGTCTTTCAAGTTTTTCAAAACAAAAATCTTTTTGGAGTATAGTCCGACCTATTCTCTTTGTTTTTAGAATATTTGCGATTGCTTTTATTATTCTTGCAATTTCTCGCCCGCAAACAGTAGATGTTTCTTCTCGAACAAAAACCAACAATGGTATTGACATCGTAATGGCCATTGATGTTTCTTCAAGTATGTTGGCACAAGATTTAAAACCAGACCGTTTAAGCGCCTTAAAAAGAGTCGCAGCAGCCTTTGTAGATGATCGGTCTTCAGATAGAATTGGCTTGGTCGTTTATGCTGGAGAAAGTTATACTAAAACCCCCATAACAAGTGATAAAAGTATCATTAAAGGTTCCTTAAGGGAAATTTCCTACCAAGGTCTTATTGAAGATGGAACCGCTATTGGAATGGGATTGGCTACTTCTGTTAACCGATTGAAAGATAGTAGGGCAAAAAGTAAAGTAATTATCTTATTAACAGACGGTGTAAATAACGCAGGCTTTATTGATCCTAAAATTGCTACAGAGTTAGCCGTTGAATTTGGCATTAAAACCTATACTATTGGTTTGGGGAGTAATGGAACCGCACTTGCTCCTGTGGGCATTTTACCAAATGGAGAATTTCAATACGCCATGACTAAAGTAGAGATCGATGAGGCCTTACTTCAAGAAATTGCTTCAACAACAGGAGGAATTTACTTTAGAGCTACAGACAATAAAAAGTTAGAAGAAATTTATGCGGAAATTAATAAGCTAGAAAAATCAGAAGTTGAAGAGTTCAAGTATTACAATTATGATGAAAAATATCGATTTTTGGTACTTCTTGCCCTAGCATTAATTACACTTGAATGGATTGGACGAAATACACTATTTAAAAGTTTTATATAAATGTATCAGATTGACGAATACCAATATATCTACCTTCTGACAATACTCCCAGTATTTTGGCTAGCCTATGTTTTGGTTTTACGATGGAAAAGAAAAGTCCAAGCCTCGTTTGCTACCCCAGAGCTTTTAGATGTTCTTAGTCCAAATCGCTCAAAATTTAAACCAGGTTTAAAGCTAGTAACCCTTAGCCTTGCGATTTTTTTATTGGTCCTAGGACTCATGAATCCAAAAATAGGAACACAATTAGAAACGGTAAAGCGAGAGGGAGTTGATATTGTTTTTGCGATAGATGTTTCTAAAAGTATGCTCGCAGAAGATATCGCCCCCAACCGCTTAGAAAAGTCGAAACGCTTAGTTTCAGCAATTTTAAACCAATTGGCAAGTGACCGTATAGGCATTATTGCCTATGCGGCACAAGCTGTTCCACAGCTCCCTATAACAACAGATTATAGTGCTGGAAAAATGTTTCTTCAAGCACTCAATACAGAGATGCTTTCCTCACAAGGAACTGCTCTTGATAGTGCAATTGATTTATCTGGAACGTTTTTTGATGATGAAGATCAAACCAACAGGGTGATATTTTTAATTTCAGATGGCGAAGATCATTCTGAAGAGGCCTCAAATGCAGCTTCAAGAGCAGCAGCATTAGGGATAAAAATCTTCACTTTTGGAGTAGGAACTGAAGCTGGAGCCCCCATTCCATTGAAACGAAATGGGGTTGTAGAGTCTTATAAGAAAGATTTTGATGGAGAAGTTATTATTACAAAACGAAACCAAGAAATATTAGAAGCCATAGCGGTTGCCACAGATGGAAAATATCAAGATGGTAA
>JBKEHX010000071.1:0-8225 GCA_046711205.1 Flavobacteriaceae bacterium | reverse complement strand
AATATTGGTAGTATCTTTTTCATTTTAAAGTATTTAAAATTAATTTAGTTAAATATACAAATATAAAACATGCCTTCAACAGTATTAATGTTTTATAGATGCTTCTTAATTAAGCTTTTCATGTCAAGAATACCTTCCTGAGAAGATAAATAATATAAATTTTTATTTTAAAGTTGATTTCAGAAAAATTTTTCTCAATATTTTCAAGTGGAATATTAATTGAATTTTTTAAAGAAAATGATTTATACTCATTTGTGGAACGAACATCAACTATTTGAATTTCTTCATTTTGAATTAAATCATCAATTATAGCATTACTTACCCTGTCTATTTTTAAATCATAATTTTCTTCAAGAGTTTTGATGGAAAAATTGCTCTCATTTTTTTATATTTTGGCATATATATATTCTTTAAATCAAAAAATAAGTTTATATTATATGGTTCTTATGGTATTCCTGAAATTCAATTTTTGACTGCCTGTGGTTTAAAAAAAAATCACTGAAGTTAATTAGAGGCTGCTAATAACTAAAGAAGACACTTCTTATTTTACTGTTAGCTGCATTAGTTTCTTTCCGGGTAGTTTAATAACAACATTTGCAGTAAGCTGAAATAATGCAGATGAATTTAAGTAGTGAGCAATTGGCTGCTTTTTTAGCCAAAGCTTTTCATAAGGTCTTGATGGAGTAGTTCTATATAAGTGATAACTTCTTTACTCCCCAACAACACATAAATCAGCACCGTAATCACACAAAGACTTATCGAAAAGGGCGTAGTGTATTTCCATGTTTTTAAATCCAATAAAGGAGGCTGTATTTGCCTCTCCTTTTGGGACTGGGGATAAAAATAAGAAACCCCGAACATCACCGCCATATTCAAAACAAATTCAATTCCCCAAATATGGACAAAATGAATATCTGATGGAAATATAAAAGTAGTGAGTATGTAGAAGGTCAAGCCAATTAACAAAGCGATTTTGGCTGCAGTTGCTGAAATAGTTTTGGTCAAAAATCCCGCCAACATAATGGAGGCGATGGGGATAAAGAAAATACCATTCAATTGTTGTAACAACTGATAGAGTCCATCGGGGGCATTGGCGACAAAAGGCGCAATAAGGATGGCGAAAAAAGCCAAAACGCTTGAGGTGATTTTTCCTACACGGACCAATTTTTTATCTGCACAGTCTTTTTCAAAAATCCCTTTATATATGTCGATACTGAAAATGGTAGCTGCACTATTTAAAACACTGTTAAATGTGCTTAAAACCGCTCCCATTACGATGGCTGCAAATAGGCCAACAAGTCCCAAGGGGAATACTTTCTTGATGAGTTCTGGATAAATCATATCCTGATTTTCATAGAGCGAATCACCATAATAATAAAAGCCAATTACTCCAGGGAGAATAATAATTAAGGGCATTAAAATTTTCAATACACCCGTATAGAGTAATCCTTTTTGGGCTTCTACCAAACTTTTAGCACCTAAGGCACGTTGAATAATTATTTGGTTCATACTCCAAAAATAAAGTTGGTTGATGATCAATCCCGTGAAAAGAACTCCAAAGGGAAGAATGGAATCGGAAGCACCCACCACATTAAATTTTTCTGGCGCATGCTCGTAAACTGCTTTTAAACCGCTCAAAAGACTTCCATCACCAATGCTTACTAAAGCAATACAAGGGACTGCTAAACCTCCAATCAATAGGCCATATCCATTTATTGTATCGGAAACAGCAATCGCTTTTAGTCCTCCCAAAATAGCATACAGCGAACCCAATAAACCAATGCCAATGACTGTAAAGGTGATTCCTTGTTGTTGAGAAACACCCAAGACTTGGGAGATATTAAAAATACTTTCCAGATTAATGGCTCCTGTATACAATACAATGGGTAATAAGGTAACCACAAAAGAAATCATCAAGAAAAAAGCGACTAGGGTTCGGGTGGTTTTGTCAAAACGTTGTTCTAAATATTGCGGAATCGTGGTTAATCCCATTTTTAAATATTTGGGCACAAAATAAACCGCAGCGACGATGAGCGCCAAGGCAGAGGTGACTTCCCATGCAATAATAATAAATCCATTTTTATAAGATGAACCATTCATTCCTATCAAATGCTCGGTGGAGATGTTGGTTAATAACATAGACCCCGCAATAACAACTCCTGTAAGACTTCTCCCCCCTAAAAAATAGCCCTCTTGGGAACTGAGATTTTCCTTACGCAATTTGTACCACGAATAAAAAGCAACAAAAGCAGTATAGGCAATAAAGGTTAAAAGTGTCATCATAATTATTTGCTATTTAATCTATTAGTTCTGAAAGGCTTACGACACGTTTTTCGACTACTGATATTTTTTGCAACGAGACTAATTAGCATACTTTTTTGATTTTAAATTGATTTATGATTAACAAGAATAAAAATAACGTTTTTTTATTTCTATTTTTAAATAATATAAAATCAAAGTAAATTATATGATTCGAATTTTTACACTCTTTTTGGGACTACTTTTTTTAGCTTGTTCAATAACACATAAGAACAAAGGAGGTATTCAAGATTCTCCCGAAGGCATGGCTTTTATTCCCGCAGGAAATTTTGTTATGGGAGGGCGTTCTGCAGGAGCGTATGCCGATGAATTTCCCAAGCATGAGGTTTCGGTTTCTGCTTTTTATATAGATCTACACGAAGTAAGCAATCAAGAATTTATGGCTTTTGTAGAAGCTACAAATTATAAAACTATTGCAGAACAAAATATTGATTGGGAAGCCATGAAAAAAAACCTTCCCCCCAATACTTCAAAACCACATGACAGTATTTTACAAGCAGGATCTTTGGTCTTTAATCAAACTGATGGTCCGGTCAATCTTCAAGATTATGCTCAATGGTGGCGCTGGACCATTGGAGCTAATTGGAAACAACCCGAAGGCCCGGGAAGCTCAATAGCAAACAGAATGAATCATCCCGTAGTTCATATTGCTTGGGAAGATGCAAATATTTACGCAAAATGGTCAAACAAAAGACTCCCTACAGAAGCCGAATGGGAATGGGCAGCTCAAGGAGGAAACCCAGAACATATTTATCCCTGGGGAAATACTGCCGTAGAAGCTGCTTTTGACAAAGCCAATTTTTGGCAAGGACTTTTCCCTTATAACAACAGGCAATTGGATGGTTATTATGGAACAGCTCCAATTGCATCTTACCCGGTTAATGGCTATGGTCTGTTTGATATGGCGGGAAATGTCTGGGAGTGGTGTCAGGATAGATATGATTTCAATGCCTATGCAAATGATGCACGAGAAGGCCAAGTTATAAATCCTCAGGGACCAAAACGATATAATGACCCCAGAGAACCTTTAGCCCTCAAACATGTCATGCGGGGAGGCTCTTTTTTGTGTAATGATTCCTATTGTAGTGGCTATAGAGCTGCAAGAAGAATGAGCTCGAGTAGAGATTCAAGTTTTAATCATACCGGTTTTCGGTGTGTCAAAGATTTATAAAAAAACAACGTAACAGGTTAAGTTTTTTTATGCCCTAATGAAGAAATTAGCATGAAGTATGTTGATGAGATTTTTAAGAATTTAGAAAAGAATTCAACTTATAAAAAATTCAGAAGATTAGAACGGTCCTTATTGAAACGGAATATCGTAATAGCTGAAAAGTTTATAGCAAAACATAAATTATTAAAGCTTGATATTAAGCAAGTATCAAACGAATATATAGTGCGGCTTCAAGTTTGATTCATTCGTAATTTGTGAGTCTGTTTTTGAGTCTCTTTAAATGGAGAAAATAATTTTGTATATTTCATTGCTAAAATTAAATAAATTCCAATGAAATTATTTCTGCTATCGTGCTTGAGTTTACTGTTCTTTTCTTCTTGTTCAAACTCCCCCCAAACCGAAACACCTCCAAATATCATTTGGCTAGTTGCAGAAGATCAATCCCCTGATTTTTTGCCAATGTATGGAGATACAACCGTGCAATTACCACACTTATCTGCATTAGCAGCAGATGGAATTGTTTATACTAATGCTTATAGCCCCGTTCCTGTTTGTGCTCCAGCTCGAAGCGCACTCATAACAGGTATGTACCCTACAAGTATTGGAACGCATAACATGAGAACTTTTAATGCTTATAGAGCGGATAACCAACCTTCAATTGGCATCCATAGTTATTCTCCTATTGTTCCAAAAGGAGTAAAGATGTTTCCAGAATACCTCAGGGCAAAAGGCTATTATACCAGCAATAATGCAAAAGAAGATTATAACTTTAAAAAAACAGCGGGAGCATGGGATGAAAGTAGCCCAAAAGCAAGCTGGAAAAAACGTAAGGCCGGACAACCCTTTTTTGCAGTATTTAATTTTGGCATTACCCACGAATCTCAAATATGGAATCAAGGAAAAAACATCTTGTTAGTTGACCCACAAGAAGTAAGTGTGCCGCCTGTGTTTCCAGACACTCCAGAGGTTAGAAAAGATTTGGCGGTAAACTACAGCAATCTTATTCGACTAGATAAACAAATAGGATCTATAATTCAGCAACTTAAAGAAGAAGGTCTTTACGAAAATAGTGTCATATTTTTTTATGGAGACCATGGAGGACCTTTCCCAAGATATAAAAGGGCGTTGTACGAAACTGGATTAAAAGTACCCTTATTTATTAAATTTCCTAAAAATAAAAATGCGGGAACAAAAAATAATGCTTTGATTAGCTTTATTGATTATGCGCCCTCTGTGCTTTCCTTAGCTAAAATTTCTCCACCAAAAATCATGCAGGGCAAAGCCCTTTTTGGTTCTTTCAAAACAGATCAACCTTCAAAATTTGTGTTTGCTTCCTCAGATCGTTTTGATGAAAAAGTAGACCGCCTTCGTGCTTTACGCTATTCCAATTATAAATACATTAAAAATTTTAACCCAGAAATTAGTAATGCAATTCAGATAAGTTATCGAGAGCAGATGCCCATGATGCAGAACCTGAATGCCTTATTAAAAAAAGGAGTGCTTGAAGAAAAAGTGTTAAAATGGTTTCAAACTCCAAAACCTGTAGAGGAATTATATGATATTTCTGTAGACCCCTACGAATTAAATAATTTGGCAAACGAGGTTTTTCTTAAAGATACATTACTCTATTTAAGAGGCGAGATGGAGAAATGGATTATTGAAACGGTTGATTTGGGAACGATCCCTGAAAAAGAATTGATTAAAATTTGGTTTCCAGATGATAAGGTTCCTCAACTTAAACAACTTTTATCTAATATTTTAGACAATACTTTGGAACTAAAGCATCCTAATCCAGAGGTTACTATAGTATGGAAAAAAACACAAGATCCAATTTGGAACGTATATACTAATCCACTTAAAAATTCAAAAGGAATAATTGCTAAAGCTGTTAGAATTGGATATATAGATAGTCCTTTATTCCGTTCAGAATAAAATTAAACATTTTGCTATTCCTGGATGTCTTTTTCATTAACCTTACTAAGGTCAAACTAAATTGCAGTACAGTAAAATTAATTAGGAGCCCCATTCTATTACTTAATATATCAATAAGGATATTCTTTACTTAGGATCTTGGTGTTTATAATAATCTTCAACAGGAATCATAAGATGATCGTAACCAGTTCCTTTAAACATAATATAAGGAGCTCCAGACATAAAGTCGGTAGTGTTCCCTTCTAGACTAGCTGGATCTTTTGGAAATAGCATTAAGTGAGGTCCTGATTCAATCCATTGTCCTTCAACAGCATCTTCTTTATTAAAAACTAAATGCTTAGTGTTGTCTTCTCCCATATCACCGTGAAGCATCCATGCCCATCCATCGTGGTCTATCTGAGGTGTTTTTTTCCCCATGTATGCCATAGCCCATTTCATGGCTTGGGCGTCACCTACCATAGGCATTGCCTCATGTGGGTTATTCCATCCATTTTCTGGATCAGCCATTCCTCTTGGATTAGCTGCCATAGCTGTCCATCCATTAGTTCCCTCTCTTAGAACAGTACCGTCAACATCAACTACCGAACAATTAGCAGCTATAAACGATGGCGCAGCAGTACTATAAGCCCATATTTTCCATTCAGAAGAAGTATGAGGTCCATCAGGCTCACCGTTGTTTTTTACCGCATCCATTACAGGAGCTTCTTTAACAACATTGTTACAAGCACTAATGCTTAACACCAAAATAAATAATAATAGTTTTTTCATTTTAAATTATTTTAAATTATTTTAAATTATTACCAAATATAATAAAAGCTATTAAATCAGTTATGAAGTTATGGAGTTATGGAGTTTATAATTATTCTTTTATATTAGAAGATTATTAATCATAAATCAATTTAAAATGAAAAAAATATTTTTTATAGCAACTTTCCTTTTTTGTGTTTTAACACAGGCTCAATATTTCATGTATGGATATAATATAGTTCCTGATGAAGAAGTAGAGCATTATTTACAAAATGAGAAAGAATTGTTCAGTAAAGCAGCTGAAAGAGCTTATAATGAAGGCGTAATCAATGGATGGGCAATAATGAGACGTGTTCAAGGAGGAAAATCAGAACCTAATTTTTATTGGTATATAGGTCTAGATGATTTAAAAAAGGTTGATGCTCTTGACAAAGATTTTGGTAAAATCATCAATGAAACAATTGAAAAGTCTGGCTCTCCTTCACTTATTAAAAGAGCTATAAAGAATCATAATTCGTATACAAGATTTGTAGCTACCTTTTATAGACCTGAAGTCACCAATGCAAAAAATTCCAATGGTTTTAAGTATTTAAAACACAATATTGCATTATCACCTAACCCAAATCAATGGTGGGATACACAAATGAAGGAATGGGGACCTTTTATAAAGAAAAATATGAATAATGGAAAGATAAATCAAGAAATTTGGGCTCCTGCTGTAAGAATTAACCCAGTTGGTAATGGATACAATTGGAATGTTATCTCTATAGACGGGTTTAATTCTTTGGAAGATTTGTTTGGTAACGGTGGTTTACAGTACCCTTCAATGGATAGCGTTGATGGTGAAGCCATAAGTAAAACAATGCCCGAAGGATGGCATAAACAAGTAATTTGGGAAAGAGTAATGTGGTTAGATAATAATGGTAAATTCATGGAGTGATAAAATTCACTGATAGGAATAAATACGTTAGAGACCCTCCCAAATGGAGGGTTTTTTTTGTACCATATTGTAAAGTAAAAAATAGAGGCTTCTTTTCCCTTATTTTCTTTTATTTGCAATGAAGGTTTACGAAAAAGTGTACGAAAAACAGTTTATACCTTATAGGCATTACATTTATAACATTCTGTATCGGAAAGTAGCCTACCTTTCCTTTAATTTCATTTAATATTGTAGTTTTAGATATAATAATGGATAATGTTTATGGCGACAAATAAAAGACCGGTGGACTTTACTACTGAGGATATTACTCAGTTAATTAGGGATAATCGACAGCTTAGATTTGAAAATTCATTACTTAAAGGAAGAACGCAATCAAGAGATTGGAAAGAAGGAGGATTCACACCAAAAAATACAGGCAATCCCCTACTACAAATAATCAAAAAAGGAGAACATATCTCAGAGTACACAGCTTTCTTCCAATCACTTTCTTTCGTTCTAGCTCAAGCTGGTGTCATTAGCAAAGAGGACACTTATACATTTCAAGAAGCATTTAATGGTTTTGGAACTCCAGCTAAGTGTGAATGGCTAATTCAGAAAAATCTCTGTGTTTATTTAATTGATGTTCTAAATAAAAAACAAATCATATCATACTCAAAAATAAATCAGTACACAACTCAGTATTTCGGAATAATAGAGCCAAGTAAACTCCGCAGCCACTATAAAAATGATACCGATAAGGGAAAGCCAAGGAACTACGAAACGATTGACAAAATTGTAGAAGGTGCTTTAGAAATGACAAATACAACTCCCATAAAATTAGAATCTCCAGAGGAATAGTTTAAGATCGATTCTAATTATTATAATTCTTTATCTCCTCCTGCATTTTTATTAACTTTAAAAAAAAATTATAAAAAAAATACTTTTATTATTTGTTACAGTTTTACTTGTAGGCTGTAATACAACTGTACCTGAAGCAGTAAATACAAATGCTGAGCCGGAAGGTCCACATACATCAACCGAGTGGAAAGTTTGGGCATATAGTACAGCTGCGCCATCGTTTATAGCTGCTAATTGTTCGGTAGTTGATGTTGACGGTACTGTTCTAAGAGAGGGAAC
>JBKEHX010000070.1:0-8270 GCA_046711205.1 Flavobacteriaceae bacterium | reverse complement strand
GCTTTGTTACATCAACTTTACCAACAAGATTATTTTCATCTAAACTTCTCCAAATTCTTTTTGGCTCGGTATTTTCTTGAAAACTAAAAACGCTTTCCTCATCTTGAAAGGTTGTATTTCGAACATCTTTATCATGAACTTTAGCTAAAGTTCCAGAAAGAGTCCATTCAAGTTTGAAAGTTCCATCAGAAAAATTGTGAAGTCCTGAAAAGATTCCATTGGTAATACTGCGCTCATTATATTCTAAGTTATACTTATTGAAATCAATAAAATCTGAAAACCTTGTTAATTGTCTGAAACTTCCAGCTGTACTTTCACCATTCTGAATATGAAGTGCATTAAATTTTATTTTACTAGTTGCTGTTTTGTAGGTAATACCAAACAAACCACTTGCAATGACATTATGACCACCAATTGTTCCGTATTGAATACGATTTTCTTCTAACTCATTTATGTCTTTATTAGTACTATAATTGTAAATATTATTTTGTGCATTTTCAAAAATAGTTTGTTCATTTTTGTAGTTAAGAGATCCTAATACGCCAATAGAATTACCATTTCTAAATTTAAATTGGTTTCCATAAGAAACGCCAACTCCAAAGTTTAAAAAACTTTCATCAATAGTCGGTGCCATTTGAGGGTTAAATTTATTGGCTAAAGTATTGATTAATTCCAATCCGCTTTCTGTAGGATTAAAACGAGGATCAAAAGGATTTCCTAAAAAACTATTTGCAATTTTATTTTTTCTAGTCCCATCATCAAAACCTAAAAAATCTGTTTGCCCACCGTCATAACTCAAATAATTTTTATTAAAATGCATATTAGGATTATAGGCTGTATTTATAGCAACAGAAAACTCCTCTTTTGTTGGAAATTCTTTTGTAATAATATCAATAACACCCCCAGTGAAGTCAGCAGGTAAGTCTGCTCTAGCAGATTTTATTACAAGAATATTTGAAATCATATTAGTTGGAAATAAATCCATTTGAATCGTATTTCTATCAGGATCTAAACCCGGAATGTCAACGCCATTTAAGATAGATTTCGAATATCGGTCACCTAGACCCCTTACATATACATATTTTCCTCCTTGAACAGAGACACCTGGGACGCTCTTAATGGCTCCAGCTATGTCACTTGCACCAATTTTTTTAAAAGCCTGAGCTGAAATTCCGTCTAACAAGCTAGCAGATTTCCGTTGTATTTCAAGTACTGATGATTCGGTATTTCTCTTTGCATCTACTGTTACGATTACTTCTTCTAAGCCTTGAGCAGCAGAATTTAACACTACATCTGTTAGTGTGTACTCATTGCTACCTATAATAATATTTGTAATCTCTTTAGTTTCATATCCTACAAATGAGAAAATTAAAGTATATGTTCCTTCACTTAGTTCAAAGAAATATTTCCCATCAAAGTCTGAGGATATTCCTTCTCCAGTTTCTTTAACTTGAATATTAGCAAAAGGAAGTGATTCATTAAAATCTCCATCTATAACTGTTCCTGTAATTCCTGACTGAGCATTTAAAAGTATGTTAGAAAGAAAAATAATTTGTAGTGTGAACAAAAGTGTTTTTTTCATTATTTTTTTAAAGTATATTTAAGTAACAAATGCCCAATGGGTTTATCCATTGGGCATTGTAAAATTGAAATGGAGTGACCTAAGATTCTATTTATATTTTGCGTAAAAAGTCCATGATAATTTTGATTCATCAATTCCATTTCCTTCTTTTTTTTCTGGAACTATTTCAGCAAATGAAGTAGCGTCTGACTCAAAACTACTCTGTACAGGATCTGTTTTATCATCAAATATTTGATTTATCGATTCAACATCGAAACAAACATTTCCATCTGTATCTGAAGGATAAAGAATGTCTATATTTAAAAATGTCAATGTGCCTGCAGTATAGGATGCGGCATCAGCGGTTGCATCAAGCTCTATATCTTTACCTCCTGCAAAGTTTTTAAATAATATGTTTTGTATATCGCCAGTGGCTCCTTTTCTGAAATCAGCCATTTCACCATCAACACCAAGTGCAGCACAATTAAAAGTTGAACCTATAATTGTTGCATTTTTAAGTGTAAACCTTCCCCTTAAAGACCCTTCTGGACCATCTATTTCTAATCCATGATCAGAAGCTGAGGTTAAAACTACTAGAACACCATCAATAGTTCCAGAATATCCTTGATCAATATCAATAGCATCATCACCTTGCCCCCAAACACTTAAGTTTGATGCATTTACTGATCCACCAAAAAATTCAATTCCATCATCAACATTTGCAATTACCTCAATATGGTTTATGATTGTTTCAGATCCAACACCTCCAAGTGTTAAGCCGTTAATTTCATTTCCTTCTCCAATTTCAGCGCCTCCATGACGGATAGAGAAGTATTGAATAGATCCCGAGCTATCTGAAGAGTCTGTTCCTCCATATAGACCGTTTATGTCTGAAGTAGGAATGCCTTCAATTTGAAGTTCACTTACATCTCCAGAGAAAGAAGCAGGTGCATTTCCTAAAACAATTAAGCCACCCCAAAGACCTCTTGAATTAACGGAAAGTGAAGGACCATTTACTGTATAATTTCCGCCTATTTCAATGTTATCTGAAATGGATGTCATAATAATTGGCGCTTCTTCAGTTCCATTTGCTTCTATTTTAGCTCCTCTAGCAATTATTAGTGTTGAAGCATCGGCTCCTGTACCAGGAGCAGCTTTAATTATTGTTCCAGCAGGTATAGTAAGTGTAACTCCAGCAACAACAGATACACGACCTTTTAAAAGCCATATTTTGGAGGCATCTAAAGTAAAATTAGAAGTAACATTTCCTTCTAAAGTAGAGTCCGAATATTGATTTGTTTCTACTTCTACTGTTTCAGTAATTGTTTCAACCACTGTTTCAGTAACTGTCACATACTCAATTATTGGTTCTTGATCAGAACAACTTACGATAATCATAAGGGCAGATACAATTGGTAAAAATTTCATATTTTTCAATTTTTTATATTATTTTGTTATTGATACAGCAAATGTATTTTTAGTTACATAAGATTATTTTATCTAAAAGTTAATTATGCTCAGTTCATTATTAAGTAAATGTTATCATATTTATTTCCATTAAAGTTTACTTAACATATGATTTAAGAATCCTAAATTTGTAGGATGAAATGGGAATCATTATTATCATTAAAACGTTTTGGTGACAAGAATAAACGCTTACGAATAGAACAAGATGATCTGCGTTTAGGGTTTGAAGTAGACTATGACCGCATCGTGTTTTCAAATCCTTTTAGAAGTTTACAGGATAAAACCCAAGTAATTCCTTTTTCAAAAACGGATTTTGTACATACCCGCTTGACCCATAGTCTAGAAGTGTCGGTTGTGGGAAGAAGTTTGGGACGTATTGCGGGAAAAGCCATTTTAGAAAAATACCCATATTTACATGCCGCCTTAGGGTACCAGCCCAATGATTTTGGCTCTATAGTTGCAGCCGCTGCATTGGCACATGATATTGGAAACCCCCCCTTTGGACATAGTGGCGAAAAAGCCATTGGTCATTTCTTTACCTCAGGCTCAGGGAAGGTTTTTAAAGATTTGCTGACGCCCATAGAGTATCAAGATTTATGTGACTTTGAAGGAAATGCAAACGGATTAAAAATTCTAACAGAATCTCAGGTGGGCACTCCCGGTGGACTAAGACTAAGTTATGCGACCTTAGGCGCTTTTATAAAGTACCCTAAGGGAAGTTTGCCTATTAGGCCATCTCAGCATGTGGCGGATAAGAAATACGGTTATTTTCAAGCCCAAGAACCTTTTTTTGAAGACCTTATAAAGGAATTAGTATTACCTGTTAAAAAAGGACCTGTACGACATCCACTTACATATTTAGTTGAAGCTGCAGATGATATATGTTATACGATTATAGATTTTGAAGACGGTATCAACCTAGGGTGGATTTCAGAAGATTTCGCTTTAGAATATTTAATCAATTTAGTAAGAGATAAGATTGATACTAAAAAGTATGCGCAATTGGTTCATAAACCACAACGCTTAAGTTATTTAAGAGCGCTAGCTATTAATAGTTTAATTCAAGATGCAGTTTACATTTTTATAAAAAATGAAGCGGCCATTCTAAAAGGAACCTTTGATGTAGCCCTTTTAGATAAAAGTAAATACAAGGCACAAATTGAAGACATCATAAACCTTAGTATTAAAAATATCTATCAATCAAGAGAGGTTGTAAAAAAAGAAGTAGTAGGTCACCGAGCCATTTCAACCTTATTAGAGCATTATACACATGCCTCTGTTAGAATGTTTAAAGGCACTCCAAATTCTCATGATAAATTGATTCTTTCTTTAGTAGACGAAGGAACTTCGATTCAAGGAAAAACTCTTTATGATACCCTGCTAAATGCGACCTGTTATGTGGCAAGTCTTTCTGACGGAAAAGCTCTTAGAATGGCACAAGATATTGGTGGTTAAATCCTATTACTTTATAAAAATTAACTCATTAACTTTGCAAAAAAAACTATGAGATGGATTATTACAACCTTAATTTTCTGTATACTCCAGTGGTATGCTTTTCAGGGAATTAAAACAGTAACGTCTAACCGATGGATTTGGTTGCTTTATATATTTATAGCTGCCATTATTGTAGGAAATTTATTATTTCATACCCTTGTCATAGAGCGTGAGGCCAATATGGAGCCAAAGCTCATGTTTGCCATCGGATTATTTATCACACTCTTTACTTTTCAGGCAATAATTACGCTTTTACTTATGGCAGAAGACATTATTCGAGTTCCTCAATCAATTTATGCTTATTTTTTTAAAATTCCTGGACAGGCTAAATTTTTTCCTGCCCGAAGACATTTTTTATCTCAATTGGCAGTTGGGCTAGCGGCAATTCCATTTGCTTCCTTACTTTATGGGATGTACCGAGGGCGATATAATTTTAAAGTCCTTTCCTATGTTTTAGAATATGAAGATTTGCCAGATGCTTTTGATGGTTTTAAAATCGTTCAAATTTCAGACATTCACAGTGGTAGTTTTGATAGCCCTGAAAAAGTAAAATATGGTGTTGATTTAGTCAATAAACAACAAGCAGATATTGTTCTTTTTACGGGTGACCTTGTCAATAATAAATCAGAGGAGGTACTTCCATGGACTAAAATATTTGGAGCGATCAAAGCTCCTAAAGGAGTTTTTTCCATTCTTGGAAATCATGATTATGGGGACTATGCACAATGGGAAAACCCGGAGGCTAAAATTAAAAACATGGAAGATCTTTATGCGGCTCAAAATGAAATGGGTTGGGATTTACTTCTAAATGAATCTCGTTTTATTGAAAAAGACGGACAGCGCATTGCTCTTGTGGGTGTAGAAAACTGGGGGGCGGGGCGTTTTAGAAAAGCAGGTGATTTAAATAAGGCACTAAAAGAAGTTGCTCCTAATGATTTTAAAATATTAATGTCGCATGATCCTTCCCATTGGGAAGCAGAGGTTTTACCACATCCTTACAATATACATTTAACATTGAGTGGTCACACCCATGGAATGCAGTTTGGGATAGAAATTCCAGGCTGGATAAAGTGGAGTCCTATTCAATGGCGTTATAAGCAATGGGCTGGAATTTATGGCCAGCCAGAACAACGAATAAACGTTAATAGAGGCTTTGGGTATTTAGCGTATCCCGGTAGGGTAGGGATTTGGCCAGAAGTAACCTCTATTACTTTAAAGAAGCTTAAAACTGCGGTTTAACCTTTTTCTTATACATTTGCTTTTATAATGCTATTTGATTATGTCAAAATTTGGTGAATTATTAGATGAAAAAACACCTATTTTGTTGGTTTTTTACCGACAAGAAGAGGCTTCCTTGGAGCTCCATCCGATTTTAAAAGATGTAGCTGCTGCAATCGGAGACAAGGGAAAAGTGATTAAAATAGATGTGGATAAAAACCATAAACTTTCAGAGGCTTTACGGGTAAAAATTCTCCCTACATTAATGATCTATAAGGATAGTGAAATGGCATGGCGTCAAAGCGGTGATCAAGATGCAAACACTTTAATTAGCTTACTTCAAGATCACATAGAGTAAAAAATAATTATTATTCTGCAGTTTTATTTTTTAGCATATCAGTAAATAGATATATGATCTTGTTGTATTCTTCTTCTTGACTTTTGAAAAAAGAATCACTTCCATACATTTTTGTTTGCTGCAAAAGGTATTGATAGTTTAAAAATTCATCTTTAATACGCTTCATTAATTGGATTTGATTTTCAGTAGAAAACTGACTGTATAGCTGTAGTCTTTTTGAAAACTCTAAAGCTATTTTTAAACTTAATGACTCTGCCATTTCTATATCATCAGCAATATAATATCCTTCCACAAAATCGATTAGGCTAATATAATATTCATAATTACCATAAAGATATTTGAATGGGCTTGAGGCAGAAAGAAATTGATTTAATGTAGGGGCAAGGTTTGCTTTTTCAGCATGTTTTAAATCTGCTTCTACTAAAGCCCTATACCTTTCAATTTCTGTTATAATCTCTTCACCAAGGGTATATTGTAAATCAGCATCTAAAGAACGGAAATAGTCTAAACGATCACTGTATTTGTAAGCAATACTTTTTGATAAAGCTTGTCCTTTTTCATTTTCATTAATACCATAATATCCATCTACAAAGGGAACCATCAAACTATAATATCCAAAATAATCAAGCGGCATTTTTTCAATTGCTAAATCAATAATAGCTTTGGCCTTTTCTGTTTTACCTTCTTGAATGAGTTTTTCAGAAAGACGTGCCATATTACTTCTATATGAAATACTATTTTTTCTTGTTTCTGGATCATGATAAATAAATGGGCTTTCAGAATTACCCCAGTTCCATTGCATCACAATATCGTACATTAAATCGGCATCGATTCTTCCCATTAAGTAAGGATTGTCTTTTCCTAAGTCAGTCTCTATAGGCACTAATTTATATACGAGTCCTTCTAGTTGTAAGTATTTTTTCATCCATAGGTATTCAGAGTCAGAAAAACTTCCTCCTGTAAAATAAATAGGCCGTTCCCAATCATTATTTGCAATAATATCTAACATCATCATTTGATTTTTAAGAATTGCGCTTTCGGGTAAATCAATATCGATATACGGTACAATTTTATGAGTATCTTCCGGTTTAACCACCCCACTTTTTAAAACATTTTCTTTGTTTACTGGAATCCGTATTTTTCGATTGGGATAATAAACACCTTCTTGCTGACTTTCAGGAAGCTGATTAACGTCTCTTCCTGTTTTTAATAATAAATCTTTAATTTTAGTTCGTGGATCATCACTAGCCACCCAATTCATAAAATCTTTAATATCCCAGCGTACAGAATCGAGTCGCTCATCATGTTGGTATCGAATAACATCTCGAACCCCATAGGCATATAAATCATGAGTCATTTGAGAGGGAATAGGCTCACTTTCATAGGTTTTTCTTTTCATCTGGTCAATGTACCAGTCAGTCCCTAAAAGACTTGAGTTAATAGTTCTAACATCTGTTCGATATTCTTCAATGTCTTGTGCATACCAAAGGGCAAAAGTATCATTATCACCAATAGTGAAAATCATGGCTCCAGTATCTTTTTGAATTGATTGGAGGTAAGATCGTGCCATAGATTGTGCAGTATATCGATTGGAACGATCATGATCATCCCAGTTCTGAGACCCCATAAGTATAGGAACACATAATAGACATAGGGCAACAATGGCAGGTTGCAAACTCTTAGATTTTATAAATTGTTGTACCGTATTTATTAAGGCCATACAGCCTAAACCTATCCAAATAGCATACACATAAAACGATCCTACAAGGGCATAGTCTCGTTCCCTTGGTTCAAAAGGGCGTTCGTTCAGGTATACTTTAAGTGCGATTCCCGTAAACAAGAAAAAGAGCATTAATACCCAAAAACGCTTAGAGTCTTGTTCATATAAAAAGTACAATCCTATAAGACCTAAGATAAAGGGAAGAAAAAAATATGTGTTTCTTGCTTTATTATTAATGGCATCATCATTTAGTTCAGATTGATTTCCTAAACGTAATTCATCAACTAAAGAAATCCCACTGAGCCAATTCCCATTTAACACATTATATTCTCCTTGAACGTCGTTTTGACGTCCTGTAAAATTCCACATGAAATAACGCCAGTACATATACCCCAGCTGGTATTCAAAGAAAAATCGTAGGTTGGAAAAGAATGTAGGTTTTTCAATATTTA
>JBKEHX010000069.1:0-8402 GCA_046711205.1 Flavobacteriaceae bacterium | reverse complement strand
AATATAGTCTTGAATCTCGACTTGCATTTCGGCGTCATCCACATGAATTCCAGTGAAGTTGTCATCAAAAATATCACGTAAAATACTTGAAGAACGATTGATTTCACTCAATACTTTCGCAGGGTATTTATCAATCTGCTTTAATTTAGCAGATAAATTTTTCCAGCGTGTTAAAAGTTGTTGAATGTCAGCATCAAGAGAAGCTACCTTTTGTCCTTCAGCAACCGTACGAATAATTAATCCAAAACCTTTTGGACGAATACTTTGTACAAGTTTTTTTAGGCGGTTTTTCTCTGCTCTATCCTCAATTTTCTGTGAAATAGATACTCGGTCAGAAAATGGCATTAGGACCATATAACGGCCAGCTAATGATATTTCTGAACTTAATCGAGGACCTTTTGTAGATATAGGCTCTTTTACTACTTGAACCAAAACGGTTTGTTTAGGAGATAAAACATCTTCTACATTACCATCTTTATCTATATCATTTTCGTAACGAAATTGTTTTAAAAGATAATCTTTGTTTTTACCTGTGCTTATCTGTTTAATGTATTTAACAAGTGAAGGAAGTTTGGGACCGAGGTCATGATAGTGTAAAAAACCATCTTTCTCGTAGCCAACATCAATAAATGCAGCATTTAACCCAGGTATAGCTTTTCTGATATTACCGACAAAAATGTCGCCTACAGAAAATTTATTATCTTCTACTTCTTTATTTAGCTCAATTAACTTTCCATCTTTGAGCAGTGCAAAATCAACAGCAGAGGAATGCGAACGTATTATTAATTCTTTATTCACTCTGAATTATTTTGTGTCGTCACAAGCTAGGCTCGCAATAACGGATTAAACAATATTTTCAGGATTTTCCTGTAGCAGCTTTCAAACTTTTAGATAGCTGCATTTCAATGAACTTTTAGGTATTTTTTTAAGTGTTTAGCCTAACACTATTTTTTATTTTTGTGGCGATTCGCTCTACTACGTTTCTTGCGCTTGTGCGTCGCTACCTTGTGTCGTTTACGTTTTTTACCACTTGGCATATGAAATTGTGAATTTAAATGTTACTAATTTATTTTGAAACTGGGACTTTAGACTTAACACCTTGAACAAATATCTTTGCAGGTTTGAATGAGGGTATGTTGTGCGAAGGGATTTTAATAGCTATATTTTTTGATATATTACGACCTGTTTTTTCAGCACGTGTTTTGATAATAAAACTTCCAAATCCTCTGAGATAAACGTTTTCTCCTTTTTCAAGAGAAGTTTTGACCTCTTTCATGAATTTTTCAACAGTTGCTTGAACGTCTAGACGGTCAATCCCTAATTGACTGGATATATTTGAAACGATATCTGCTTTTGTCATAATCTTCTATTTTTTCTAAAATTTGAGGCTCGCAAATATATAAATTTAAATTATAAAATACTCTGAGTAAAGTTTTTATATTATACTTGTTCCACTTTATTTATTAAACAAAAAAAACAAGTTATTGAACTTTGAATTGGACAAACCAACTTCTTTTATGGTATTCTGAAAATAAAAGATCCTTTTTATGGCGTAAAACTAAGGGACCATATTACATCTGGCTCTCTGAAATTATTCTTCAGCAAACAAGAACGACACAAGGGCTTCCTTATTATAAAAAATTCATAAAAGCCTTTCCATTACTTTCAGATTTGGCAAATGCAAATGAAGACGAAGTTTTAAAGCTTTGGCAGGGGCTGGGGTATTATTCTAGGGCACGAAACCTTCACGCAACCGCAAAATATGTTCACTTTGAGTGTTCTGGTATTTTTCCTTCTTCCTTTGAAGGGTTATTGAAATTAAAGGGCGTAGGAGATTATACCGCAAGTGCAATTGGTTCTATTTGTTATGATATTCCTCAGGCAGTAGTGGACGGAAATGTATACCGTTTTTTAGCACGTTATTTTGGAATGGATACTCCAATAAATTCTAGTACAGCCCATAAATTATTTAAGGCTAAGGCAATGGACCTGATAGATAAGAGGAACCCTGGAGATTTTAATCAAGCATTAATGGAATTTGGTGCGATTCAATGTACCCCTAAAAATCCTAAATGTGATAAGTGCCCTTTTTCAAAAAATTGTTTCGCTTTTATTCAAGATAAAATAGCAACACTACCCATGAAAATTAAAAAGAGTAAAATTAAAAAGCGACATTTTAATTATTTGGTGATTTCAGATAAAAAGGGTTGTTATTTGATGGAGCAACGCTTGCAAAAAGGGATTTGGAAACAATTGTATCAGTTTCCTTTATTGGAAAGTAATCAAGCCATAAATGACATAAACTCATTAACCAATCACAGCGATTTTCCTTCTATAAAACTCTTAAAAGAAAGTGAAATCTCGCTATGGAACCCTGAACCTATTATACATAAATTAAGCCACCAAGTACTTTGCGTGCATTTTTGGATCATACCAACCACGCAATCTTTTACAGATGCATTCTATGTAAATGAGCTAGAATTATTGGCCGTACCTGTTGTAATTCAAAATTTTATGACAAATTTTTTTACTTTTGCTCCTTGATTCCTTAAGTTTACTGATACAATCAACCTAAATTATTAAAACTATGAGCGGCACATTAAACAAAGTTATGCTGATTGGACACTTAGGAGATGATGTGAAAATGCATTATTTCGATGGAGGTGGTTCTATTGGGCGCTTTCCCTTAGCGACTAATGAATCCTACGTTAACAAAACTAGTGGGGAACGAGTAACAAATACAGAATGGCATAACCTAGTAGTAAGAAATAAAGCCGCTGAACTTTGCGAAAAATACTTAAGTAAAGGCGATAAGATTTATGTTGAAGGCCGTATCAAAACACGAAAATGGACTGGTGAAGACGGAAACGATCGCTATTCAACAGAAATCAATGTAAATGAATTCACATTTCTTTCTACTAAAAAAGATGCTGGTCAAGCTTCAGTTCCACCTTCAGCACAAACTCCTTCCGCAGAAGAAACACCCCCAGAAACAGATGATTTACCGTTTTAAATATTATTTTTTTGGATACTGACCCATTACCCTTATTGACTTGTTTGCTAATCGTTTCTAACATAGTGTGGGTTCAATTTGGACTGATACTTTTTTTATTGTTTTGTTCAGCAATTGTTTCAGGATCAGAAGTAGCTTTTTTTTCCTTACAGCTTAAGTCTTTAGAGGAGGCAAATGAAACTGAAAATGAATTAGAAGTTAGTAGAGTAATTACTTTATTAAAAAAGCCTAAACGGTTATTAGCCACAATTTTAGTTGCTAATAATTTTATCAATATTGCCATCGTTTTACTTTTCTCAATGTTGAGCAGTACTTTTTTATCAGCTATTGAAAACTCAGCCATACTATTACTTATTGAGGTTGGAATTATTACTTCACTTATTTTAATTTTTGGTGAAATTTTACCTAAAGTATATGCCAATAGAAATGCGTTGCCATTCTCAAAAAGAATGGCACCCATTATTAATATTTTAGATACTTACTTGCTGTTTTGGATTACTAATCCCATGAGTAAAATAACGTCTTTTATAGAACGGCGTCTTGGTGAAACCAGAAATCAGTTTTCAGTAGGCAAACTATCCCAAGCCCTTGAACTTACAAATGATGATGAAACGACCTCAGATGAACAACGTATTTTGGAAGGAATTGTAAGCTTTGGAAATACAGATACTCGAGAGGTAATGTGCCCACGAATGGACATGTTTGCTCTCTCAGACACTCTTGGCTTAGAAGAAATTATTCCAATAATATTAGAGCAAGGATTTTCAAGAATCCCTGTTTTTACAGAAAAAAAAGATACTATTAAAGGCATTTTATATGTCAAAGACTTGCTTCCCAATATTCAAAAAAAAAATTATAAATGGCAGGAATTACTAAAGCCACCAATTTATGTTCCAGAAAACAAAAAATTGGATGATTTGTTAAAAGAATTCCAACAAAAGAAAATTCATTTAGCGATTGTGGTAGATGAGTATGGAGGTACCTCCGGGCTTATTACTTTGGAGGATATCATAGAAGAAATAGTTGGAGACATTAGCGATGAGTTTGATGAAGAAGATTTAAGCTACTCAAAACTAGATGATCATACCTATGTATTTGATGCAAAAATTAACTTAAAGGACTTTTTTAAAGTAATTAATGTTGAAGAATCAGAAGATTTTGAATCCGTAAAAGGAGATGCAGAAACCTTGGCAGGATTATTACTTGAAATTGCGAAAAATTTTCCTAAAAAGAAACAACGTATTAATTATGCGGGCTACTCTTTTAGTATTGAAGGATTAAATGAAATGCGAATCACACAAGTAAAAGTAATGCTGCCTAAACAAAAAAGATAATGAGAGTAGGATATGTTTTAGTGGCATTATTAGTTTTTGGATGCGCTAAAGAAAGTCAACCTAAACCTAATGGATACCTTCGTTTAGAATATCCAGATGCAAACTATGTAACCTTTACTTCGCTCACTAATTTTTCAATTGAGAAAAACGCTTTAGCAGAAGTAAAAATAAAAAATGAGGTTGTTGCACCAAGAATAGTATATCCAGGAATGAAAGCAACGCTTTATTTAAATTATTCAAAGGTTGAAAACAATTTAGATTCACTTTTAAATGATGCATACAGACTTCCTTATAAGCATATTTCAAAAGCAGAATCGATTCCTGAAAAGATTTTTATAAATAAAAAAAATAAAGTATATGGAACCTTGTTTTCTGTTGTTGGAAATGCAGCGTCACAATACCAATTTTTTTTGACAGACAGTATTGATCATTTTTTAGTAGGTTCTTTATATTTTTATGCCCGTCCCAATTATGATTCTATTTATCCAGCAGCTAATTACCTTAAAAAAGATATTATCCATTTGATGGAAACTTTACAATGGAAATAGAAATCATTAATCAGTTCTTTGTAAAAGTTCAATTCCAGTAACAGAATAATTAGTCCCCGTTTCTTTAACAACCGTGCTAATTCCATTAAGGCTTAGCAGTGAAGGATCATAAGTTACCCACGCAGTTTTAGTTTCAAAATCTACTTTTACGGATGAAATACCTGAAGTTTTTTGTAGTTTCTTTTCAATGGTTGCTGCACAGCCAATGGCGCAGGTCATTCCTTCAATACGTAATTTAGCAAAACTTTTTTTTGAAATAATTTCAATTTCTTCAGGAGACTCCTGTTTAATTGAAACCACCACCACTTTTGGTGTCTGATTTTTTTGACACCTTCCTAAAAGAATACTACTTGAAATAATAAATACGATGAATGCTTTTTTCATATTAAATATTTTTACAAAAATACAATTTTCATCAGTGTTTGCTTGTTAAAAAATGTTCATTTTTGCAGCTCTATGAGCATCACTATTAAAAAATGGATCTATCTTATTTTACTTTCAATGATATGGGGAAGTTCCTATATTTTGATTAAAAAAGGATTAATTGGACTAATGCCATTACAATTAGGGAGTGTCCGCATATTAATGACCACGGTTATTCTCTCTATTTTTGGGTGGAATCAACTCAAGAAAATTCCTTCAGCAGCATGGAAATGGATTGTGTTTACAGGATTTTTTGGCACTTTTTTCCCAAGTTATCTTTTTGCTTTTGCAGAAACAGTTATTGACAGTTCTGTTGCTTCAGTTTTGAATGGAATGACTCCCCTTTTTACAATGCTTCTCGGGATTTTTATTTTTGGATCTACTTTGAAATGGAGAAAAGTTTTGGGAGTCCTTATCGGATTTGGAGGAACATTAATTTTAGTTTCAAATGAGTTTACCATTAATTCAGGGTCAAAAAGTTGGTATGCATTTCTCGTGGTTATAGCAGCGTTATGTTATTCTATAAATGTAAACGTGATCAAGTATAAACTCCAAGGTGTTTCTGCTTTAGGAATTGCCCTAGGAAATTTTATATCAATTTCTATTCCTGCAACTCTTGTGCTTTTATTTTCTGATTTTCCATTTGACCAACTCACTAAAAACAATGAAGTAACTATTTCTTTAGGATATATTTTTATTCTAGCTTTTTTTGGAACTGCTTTAGCAAAAGTGATGTTTAATACATTAGTTTCTATTTCTACCCCCGTTTTTTCAATATCCATTACATATCTTTTACCGATTGTGGCGATTGGCTGGGGAATTTTAGATGACGAAACTTTCAGCCTAATTCAATGGGTGGGTTGTGGCTTTATCTTATTAGGTGTTTATTTAGTAACAGAAAAAAAACTCATTAAAAAGAAGGCTTAATTTTGTATTCCCTTCCAAAGTATTCTTGAAAATTGACCCTTATTCTTTAGATAAAATGAAATTTAGGATACACCTTTGTTATTTAATATATTTGAGGATAATAATAAAATTTAAGGGATGCGCTATTTACTTACAAGCATATTATTTCTGACACTACAAATAACTTTTAGTCAGGCGAAGTACACGAAAATATTAAAATCAATTCAAGAGAAAGAATCTTTATACAGCGGGGTTGCACAGCAAATTTGGTCATATGCAGAAATGGGTTATCAAGAGCAGCTGAGTAGTGCTTTACTCCAAAAAACATTGAAGGAAGAAGGATTTGAAATCACTACTGGGGTTGCGGATATTCCCACGGCTTTTGTCGCAAGCTATGGCTCTGGAGGCCCAATCATAGCAGTTTTAGGCGAATTCGACGCTTTACCCGGGCTGTCTCAAAAAGCGGTACCCTATAAAGCTTCTAATGAAGGAAAAGCAGGACACGCCTGTGGCCATCATTTATTTGGAACAGCTTCTGCAGCAGCAGCAATTGCTTTAAAAAATTATTTAATAAGTCAAAATAAGCCTGGAACAGTTCGTTTTTATGGATGTCCTGCAGAGGAGGGTGGTTCAGGAAAAGTATACATGACACGTGCTGGTCTTTTTGAGGATGTTGATGTAGCACTTCATTGGCACGCCGATAATAAAAATTCTGCTGGAATTCGTCCCGCCCTTGCAAATAAATCTGCTAAATTTCGTTTTTATGGTGTTTCCGCTCATGCCGCTGGTGCCCCAGAAAAAGGCCGTTCTTCATTGGATGCTGTTGAAGCGATGAATAATATGGTAAATATGATGCGTGAACACACTACAGAGAGTACACGTATTCATTATGTCATTACAAAAGGAGGAGAAGCTCCTAATGTTGTGCCTGATTTTGCAGAAGTATATTATTACGCCCGTCATTCTACTAGAAATGAAGTGGTTAATGTTTTTGATCGCATTGTTAATGCCGCAAAAGGAGCTGCATTAGGAACAGGGACTTCTATGGAGTATGAAATGATTGGAGGAACCCATGAACTCTTACACAATGAGATTCTTCAAAAAATGGTACATAAAAATTTAGAAACTGTAGGGGGCTATTTTTATACTGCAGAAGATAAAGTGTTTGCAGAGAAAATATCAAAAAGCCTTGGACTAGTCTTAGACACAAAATACACTGAAGGAGTAGAGCCTTATAGCGATAGTGGAAAAGCAGGAGGATCAACGGATGTAGGTGATGTAAGTTTTACCGTACCTACCGTTGGATTAAGAGCCGCTACCTGGGTGCCTGGAACATCCGCGCATAGCTGGCAGGCTGTTGCTGCTGGAGGAACTAATATAGGAAATAAAGGAATGATGGTTGCCGCAAAAACTATTGCTTTAACCGGGATGCAGCTTTTAGACAGCCCCAAAATCATAAAAGCAGCAAAAGAGGAGTTTATTAAAAAAAGAGGGGCGGATTTTAAATATACTCCTATGTTAGGCGATCGAAAACCAGCATTAAATTATAGAAATTAAAAAAATGAAATGGATCATATTTTTATCGATAATGTTAAGTGTAGTTTCTAGCCATGCACAAGTTTATACTTTTCAAAGTCAAGAAAACGGCACTACAATAACCCATAGAATTTTGATGGATAAAGAGTATCTTATTGAAACTCAATATATAGAGGCACCACCTCAATTTATATTAACAAGAGGCGGCTTTTATGCCCTAAAGGGTTCTCATTATTCCGTTAGCTTTGAATTTAACTCAAAATTTGAAGAAGACGGTTTAAAAGAGATGAAGCTTGAATCTCCATCTAAAACATGGAATAAAATTTCAAAAAAGCCACTCGATCTAAATGGAAAATGGCTTATGGCAGGTAAGGTAAGAGATAATAAAGAACAGAGACGAGACATTACCCGTCCTAGAAAAACAATGAAGTTTTTAAAAGATGGGTTTTTTCAATGGATTGCTTTTAACACCGAAACTTTTCAGTTTTTTGGATCAGGAGGAGGTCATTATACAGCTCAAGAAGAACGCTATATTGAACATATAGAATATTTTTCAAGAAACAATACTAGCGCGGGAAGAGTGTTACCTTTTGATTATTCGGTTTCTGGAATGGATTGGCATCATCAAGGATTTAGTAGCAA
>JBKEHX010000068.1:0-8442 GCA_046711205.1 Flavobacteriaceae bacterium | reverse complement strand
CGTGAATTTTAAAAATCCTCTTTAGGTAAAAGATAAATTTATATTATATTTTCTAACTTAGAGCGTGCAAAAAAAAACCTCCTTCACCCTTCAAGAAGCTCAAAAAAAACTAGAATACTATTGTGCTTATCAAGAACGTTGTCATTTTGAAGTTGAGCAAAAGCTAAAGGAAATGAAAATAATTCCTTCGTTACAAGCAGTTGTTATTTCCAGACTCATTGAAGGAAACTATTTGAATGAAAGCCGTTTTGCACAAAGTTTTGCTAGAGGAAAATTTAGAATTAAAAAGTGGGGTAAACAAAGAGTTATTCGCGAACTTAAAGTAAGAAAAATATCTGACTATAACATCAAGTTAGCATTGAAAGAAATTTCAGAAACAGACTACCAAGCTACTTTCTACAATTTGTTTGAAAAGCGAAAAGATACCGTTAGCAATTATTCCATTCCTGTTCAAAAGAAAAAAATTTTAGACTTTTTGGTATATCGTGGTTGGGAAACCCAACTCATTTATGCAGCCTTAAATGAAGATTTATAAAGCTAGAGTTGATATTGTAAGGAAAACAAAACATTTCTTCCAGGCATGGGAACTAAGTTCGTTTCACTGTATTTTTCATTCAAAAGATTATTGATTGATGCGGTTAGTTGAAACAAATTCAAACTCCATTGTAAATTAGAATCAATAACCGTGTACCCTTCCATTGAAGGGCGTTTGGCATATTTAAAACCAGTAAACCACTTTAATTTATCTGTAAGCTGTGCTCTATAACTACTGGTAAAATGATGTTGTAAAGAATTAATACTATATCTAGAAAAATTGGCTGCAGTTTCTCTTAAATTATCATATAAATAGGTATATCCAAATTTTAGAGATTGGGCTTTTTTATCGATCAAAAATGGATAATTTATCTCTGTTTCAAATCCTTGGGTGTCAATACTTCTAATATTAGTTGCCTCCCACAAATTGTCTCCTGTTGATCTCACATAATCAATTAAATTTTCTGCTTGACGATCAAAATAAGCAACATAAAAAGTGAACTGATTAGAAGTAAAGCGAAGTCCTAATTCTTTGGTTAAAGCTTCTTCGGGCTTCAAATCTGGATTTCCGATAGTGGTTCTGTCCGAATAGTACATGTCGGTATAAGTTGGTATTCGATAGGTATAGCCTACATTTCCATATAGTCGAAATTGTGAACTAAATTGAACCCCAATATCAATCCCAGGATAGGCAAAATTTCCAAAATCGGAATACATATTTACAGCAACTCCTGGGGTGAAATCCAATTTTTGACCCCAAAAAGTAAAGCGTTGCTCTAGAAAAAAAGTAGCCAATTGTCGAGACCGATTTCCCAGATTATTACTGACAATAGAAACCCGAGAAAGATCAAAACCCATACCTGTAGTCCCTAACTTTGACGTTAAACTAACATCTAAAGCTGTCCCCACTTTATGGGTAATATGCCAATTTTCATATATTTTCGGATTGGATCGAATGTATAAATAATGATCCTGTCCTCTTCTCCAATATACTCTGGGTTTAAAAATCCAATTTCCTCTTTGAGTTTTAGTTTGAACAGCTAACACACTCCCTTCTGTCTCCTCATATTGATCTATTGCATCAGGTGATGCATAAAATCCATTGGCTCCAAATTTTCTGCCGTTAAAGCTTGCGAGGATATCTATTGGAAGCTTTTTGCCTTTAAAAAGACCTGCTTTTAAAAAAAAAGTGTTGTTCTTGAAATCAGAATTATATCGATATCCATCGGCTGAATTTCGAGAAAAATGCGCAAGAAAATTCCCTTTTTCTGAAGTTGTTCTATAATTTATTTCTCCATGAATTTGTCCATAAGAACCTGCTCTTAATTGAGCAGAACCTCCACTAGAAAATTCTTTTTTAGTAACAATATTTATAGCACCTGTAAAAGCGTTTTGTCCAAAAACTCGAGCTGCTGGGCCTTTTACTATTTCAATTTGTTCTATTACCTCAATGGGAGGAAGAAAATTTAGTGTATGATGCCCTGTTTGGACATCGTCTAATTTAATTCCATCAATCAATATAAGGGTTTGATCAAAACCTCCACCTCTAATATAAAGATCAGCTTGTATGCCAGCGATTCCCCGCTGACGGATATCAATTCCTGCAATTTGCTGTAAGGCGGTTACAACTGTTAATGCACCACTAGATTTCAATTCTTGAGCAGAAATCAAGTGAAGTGTTCTTGAATTTTCTGAAAAATCTAAATCAATTCTTGAGGAAGAAACAACAACTTCTTTCAAATGTTGCTGGGAAACTAAACTATCTTGTTGTGCGTGTAATGTTATGAAAAAGAACGAAAAAAGTGCCAGCCATTTAAATAAAATACTTTTCATCTGATAAAAATATGAGATTGAATCTATTAGTCTGTCACCAAAATGACTTTATTGTCACGCATCTCTATAGCTCCCGATTGAATTTCAAAATAGGTAGTTGACCCCTCTTGCTTGAAATAATTTTTTTGATCGTCTTCTAGCTTGATAGAACCTTGTATTATTACTTGTCCAGCTGCTAATGTAGAAACAATTGGGGCGTGATTATTTAATACTTGAAATGATCCAGAGGTTCCAGGGACCGTTAGGCTTTCTATTTCGCCACTAAATAATTTGGCTTCGGGGGATACAATTTCGAGGTACATATACTTATACTTCAGCTAACATTTTTTCTCCAGCTTCAATAGCTTCTTCAATCGTTCCTTTTAAATTGAACGCAGCTTCTGGCAGGTGATCTAACTCCCCATCCATAATCATATTAAAGCCTTTAATTGTTTCTTTAATATCAACTAAAACTCCAGGAATACCTGTAAACTGCTCAGCAACATGGAAAGGTTGTGACAAAAAGCGTTGTACACGTCTTGCACGCGATACTGCTAATTTATCTTCTTCCGATAATTCATCCATTCCTAAAATGGCAATAATATCTTGTAGTTCTTTATAGCGTTGTAATAACTCTTTTACATCTTGAGCACACTTATAATGTTCCTCTCCTAAAATTTCAGCAGTTAAAATTCGAGAAGTAGAATCCAAAGGATCTACTGCAGGATAAATACCAAGCTCTGCAATTTTACGTGAAAGAACAGTTGTAGCATCTAAGTGAGCAAAAGTTGTTGCCGGTGCAGGATCCGTAAGGTCATCTGCAGGTACATAAACCGCTTGAACTGATGTAATCGATCCTTTTTTGGTAGATGTAATTCGTTCTTGCATGGCGCCCATTTCAGTGGCTAGTGTTGGCTGGTAACCTACCGCAGATGGCATACGTCCTAAAAGTGCCGATACCTCTGAACCAGCTTGTGTAAACCTGAAAATATTGTCTACGAAAAATAAAACGTCTTTTCCTTGACCATCTGCAGCACCATCTCTAAAATATTCAGCAATTGTAAGTCCAGAAAGTGCAACACGTGCACGTGCTCCTGGTGGTTCGTTCATTTGCCCAAATACGAAAGTGGCTTTAGATTCTTTCATAGCAGCTTTATCAACCTTTGTTAAATCCCATCCACCTTCTTCCATGGAGTGTAAAAAGTCATCCCCATATTTAATAATTCCAGACTCCAACATCTCACGGAGTAAATCATTCCCTTCACGGGTACGTTCTCCAACTCCAGCAAATACTGAAAGTCCACCGTGTCCTTTTGCGATGTTGTTAATTAATTCTTGAATCAATACTGTTTTACCTACTCCAGCTCCTCCAAAAAGTCCAATTTTTCCTCCTTTGGCATAAGGCTCGATTAAGTCAATTACTTTAATTCCTGTGAAGAGCACTTCTGCTGACGTTGAAAGATCTTCAAATGCAGGAGCATCTCGGTGAATTGGTAAGCCATTTTCGTTTTCTTTAGGAAGGTTTTCCATTCCATCAATAGCATCGCCAATAACATTAAATAAACGCCCATAAATTTCTTCCCCTACCGGCATTTGAATAGGACTTCCTTTTGCCTTAACTTCTGTACCTCTACTTAAACCATCTGTAGAATCCATAGAAATGGTTCGAACAGTTTCTTCTCCAATATGAGATTGCACCTCTAAAATTAATTTAGAACCATCAGAATTAGTGATTTCTAAAGCGTCATAAATTCTTGGAAGTGGATTACTTTCACCACTGAATTCAACATCTACAACAGGGCCAATAATTTGAGAAACTTTACCTATGCTTTGAGCCATTTTAATCTGCTTTTGCGTTTATTTTTTAATCTTTATTTTAAGCTGCAAATATATGGGGTTCCTCCTAAATAGAAACTAATTTTATTCCTTTTTTCAAAGAAATTTATACCATTTTAATACCCATTAAGCTTCGCCAATTGATCCAAATGATAATTATAATCTCCGAAAAGCTGTTGGGCGACACGAGCTCGTTTTAAATAAAAACCAATATCTGCATCATCAGTAACTCCAATACCGCCGTGTAATTGTATGGCTTCATTAGTTACTAATTTGACGGTTTTTCCCAATTTAGCTTTTGCTAAATGCCCATATTTCAATACTGAAGGGTCATTGCTGTCAATTGATTGAAGTGCTTTCAAAACAACTGATTTACATAATTCTATTTCAGAAAAAAGAATAGCAGCTCTATGTTGCAGGGCTTGGTATGTTCCAATAATTACTCCAAATTGCTCACGTTCTTTCAGATATTGAATAGTCGTGTCAAATGCCTGTTGACAAATTCCTAAAAGTTCAGCAGAAATTCCTGTATAAGCAATTGCCATGAGTTGATCTAAAAGAAGCTTACCATCTGATTTAATATTAAGTTGATTTTCTGCAAATACTTTAACTTTTTCAAATCTAATATCTGAATAGGTTCCGGCGTCCATTAATATATTTTTTGAAATTGTAATTCCCTTCGATTTAGCATCAACAATGAACAAACTAGTTTCAGTATTAATTTGAGTTACAACAATAAAAAAATTAGCTGTAGTACCATCGATAACTATTGTTTTTGCTCCATTAATAATATAGTTTGCGCCATCAAAAACCGCTTGAGTTTTAAAAGAAGTGATTTGATGGTGTTTATCTTCTTGTATGGCTAAAGCAAGCTGAGTTGATCCTTCCATTATCTCTGGAAAGAACTTCGTTTTTAAGGCTTCATTATCTGACAATCGGAGTGCCGAAGCGCCCAAAAGTATAGAAGAAATTAATGGTGATTTTGATAAATTTCTCCCTGTTTCTTCTAGAATCTGACCCAAACCAACAAAACCAAAATCTAGTCCATTATATCTTTCTGGAATCGTTAAAGCTGACCAACCCATGGCTACCATTTCTTCCCATAAGGCAGGGTCAAAAGGAGTGTATTGTTTGTCCCGTAATTCTCGCATCTGACTTATCGGTGCTTTAGTCATAAGGAGTTCTGATGCAGAATCCTTAAGCATTTTTTGTTCTTCTGTTATAATTAATGCCATAATAATCTTATTTAGTAGGCAAGCCCAAAATGAGTTTAGAAATAATATTTAATTGGATTTCTGAGGTTCCTCCCTCAATGGAATTTCCTTTAGAGCGACAAAATTTTCTAGCTAAATCACCATCTAATTTTTCATTTTCACCCCAAAAAAGAGCTTCTGATCCTCCTATAGACATCAATAATTCATGTCTGACTATGTTGAGCTCGGTTGCGTAAAACTTAAAAAAAGAGGATAGTGCTCCTGAATTATTTCCTGTTTTAGCTTCGTCGGTTACCCGCTGAATTGTTAAATCAAAAATCTCCTCGTCCATTTCAAAGTCAGAAATTTGATTTCTTAATACTCCATCTGAAATTGCTCCATTACCATTTAAAGAAAGATTTTCCAGCGCAATAGTATGTACCTCTTTTTTTATATCCGTTTCTCCAATTCCACCAATCATTTGACGCTCATGAGTCAAAAGATGTTTAGCAATGGTCCATCCTTCATTAAGGTTACCAATTAAATTCTCCTTAGGTACTTTTACTTCATCAAAAAAAGTTTCACAAAAAGGCGATTTCCCACTAATCAACTTAATGGGTCGTGTACTTACTCCTTTTGAGGCCATATCAATTAACATAAAGCTAATTCCGTTATGTTTTGTAGCTTCAAAATCTGTACGAACTAAACAAAAAATCCAATCGGATTTATCGGCGTAAGAAGTCCATACTTTTGAACCTGTGATCTCATAATGATCCCCTTTGTCGATTGCTTTGGTTTGAAGGCTTGCCAAATCACTTCCTGCATTAGGTTCACTATAACCTTGACACCACCATATTTTCCCTTCTGCAATCTGCGGAAGATAATGTAGCTTTTGCTCCTCTGAAGCAAACTTAAGTAATGCAGGACCCAACATAGAAATTCCAAAACTGTAAAGGGGTTTTCTACATCCCAAACGGGTCATTTCTTGGGTTAATATATTGTTTTGTTCAGGAGTTAATCCACCTCCTCCATATTGAGCCTCCCAATAGGGCACAACCCATCGTTTTTCAAGCATGCTTTCAAACCACACCCTCTGATCTACTGATTTAAATTTAGCATTACGTCCTCCCCAGTATAAATCAAAAGGATCTTTAACGGGTTGACACATACTTTCTGGACAATTGGCTTTTAGCCAAGCTCTTGTTTTTGTTCTAAAATCGTTCAATGAGACACTGATTTGTGTTTCCATTTTTTATTAATTAATATAAATTATCTATTTTGTTTTTTTGAAGGGCTTGTACTCCAATTTTGCCATACATGTGCACGGCTTGATTCAAGTTTTTAAAGCGTTCATCAGTTGTAAATCCATTTTTATATCTAAAATAGATTTGCTGAATAATCACGGCGATTTTAAAAAGACCAAAAACATAATAAAAAGGAATATTATCCATTTCTATATTGCTTTTTTTGGCATAGTGCTCTACCAATTCACTTCGGGTCAAATTACCTTTTGCAAGTGTGATGTTCATATTGTTTTCTTTCATGAAATCAGGATCAGACTCTTGTATCCAATATCCTAAAGTTGTTCCCAAATCCATTAAAGGATCTCCAAGGGTAGACATTTCCCAATCCAAAATACCTTTTATATCAAAGCTTCCGTCTTGAGAAAGGATCAAATTATCATACTTAAAATCGTTATGAATAAAAGCGCTTCTTTGCTGGGTTGGTATATTTTTATTGAGCCAAGTATACGTTTTTTCTATGGCTTCAAAGTCATCGGTTTTGGCGTTGATATATCGTTTGGTCCAGCCCTCTATTTGCCGCTTAATATAGCCTTTAGGTCGGCCTAAAGTTTCAAGTCCAGCGGCATGATAATCCAATGTATGTATTTCTGCTAAAGTACTCACGAAAGCTTTAGATAAGTTTCGCATTTGATCGGGATTTGGTAGCTGTTCTTTTGGAGTGTGTCCTCTAAAAATAACTCCTTCCATACGTTCCATAATATAAAATTGAGCCCCTATAACCGTGAGATCTTCACAGTATAAAAAAGACTTTGGAACTTTATTATAAATAGGATGTAGTCCCGAAAGAATTCGGAATTCTCTTCCCATATCATGTCCTGATTTTATTTTTGCTCCATGTGGAGGTCTTCTTAGAACTAGCTCTTTTTTTCCGAGTTTTAATAAATAGGTGAGATTGGAATAACCCGAGGGAAATTGAAGAACTTCCAAATTGGCCATAGGTAGCTCCATCGTATTTCGCAAATAGGCTTCCAAAGAATCGATGTTGAAGGATTGTCCTTCACGAATTTGAACTGCTTTGTCTAATTCACTTCTCATTTGTTTTATTCTAAACAATCTACTAATTCATTAATCATTTCACACTTGTTAGTATAACTAGAGATTTCTGCCAAAATTTTGGTTAGGCATTTCTTATTCTCTAACTGCATCATTCTCAAGATTTGTACTTTTTTAAAATACTCCTTGCTAATCTACTTTTATGAACTTCATCAGCTCCATCATAGATTCGAGCGGCACGCTCGTGACGGTAATAAGATGCAAGAATAGTATCGTCTGTGACTCCTTTTGCTCCATGTACCTGAATGGCACAATCCACTACTTTTTGAAGTACTTGAGCGCAATAAAACTTAATGATTGAAATCTCAGGTCTAGTTTTGTAAGCCCCTTGAGTATCTATTTTATGTGCTGCATCCTGTACAAGAAGTCTTGAAGCATTTATTTCTGCTCTGCATTCTGAAATCCAGTTTTGAATTGTCTGTTTTTCTCCTAGCATTACCCCTTCCGAAATTTCTCTCGAAACAGCACGTTCACACATTAAATCAAAAGCGCGTTCACACATTCCTATCCAGCGCATGCAATGATGAATCCTACCTGGTCCCAATCGTTTTTGGGCGATGGTAAAACCTTCTCCATCGCCACCCAAAACATTAGATAATGGAACTTTTACGTCATGAAATTTAATTTCAGCATGACTTTCCCAGCCGCCTCCTGGATGTCCCATAATGGAAATATTTCTGACAAATTCTAATCCTTCACTAGATGTTGGG
>JBKEHX010000067.1:0-8456 GCA_046711205.1 Flavobacteriaceae bacterium | reverse complement strand
TATTTTATATTACGATATTGGTGATTTAATTGTAAGAAAAGATGCGCTCCTTTTAGTTGCAGAAATAAATGGAGAGGTTGTGGGTTCTGGCTATGCTTTATTGAAAAAAGCTGCGCCCTATAAAAAACCCGAAAAGTATACCTACCTGGGCTTTATGTATGTAATACCCCAGAAGAGAGGAAAGGGAATTATTGGCAATATTATTGACGGCCTAGTAAAGTGGTCCCATGAGAAAAACATATATGAAATCCAGCTAGATGTTTATGCTGAAAACGAGTCGGCAATAAGAGCCTATAAAAAGCTAGGGTTCAAGTCTGATTTATTGAAAATGAGGCTTTAAAAAACTCGGAAATGAGCTTGCTCTAGCTAGTAGTTCCTTTAAATATTAGATTTATTGAAAATTAATTTTGTCTACAAAAATGAAGAAAATACTCTACTCCTTTGTTGGTTTATTGTTCTTAAGCTGCACAAATCGGCCCACTATTGAACAAGCTTTGGTCCGTGACCAAATCAAGGCCAAAGAAACCGAAGCTATTTTGTTTACACTGGCAAGTGACGATATGAAAGGGCGAGATTCAAATAGCGGGGGATACTTTAAAGCGGCCGTCTTTGTGACAAATTATTTTGAACAGCATAACATAAAGCCGTTTTATCCCTCTTACCGAGATTCCCTTTTTACGGATGGTGTGCTTTCATACAACCTTGTGGGGCGGGTTGGAAAATATAATCGCAAGCGAAAAACAATTTTGATAGGAGCGCATTTAGACCATATTGGTATAAAAAAGGTTGCCGGAGACAGCCTTTTTAATGGTGCCAATGACAATGCCGCAGGATCAACTGCTGTAATTCAAATTGCCCGCTTTTTGGCACAATACCCTTGGGAGCAAAACATTCTTATTGCTCTTTTTGCAGATGAAGAAAAGGGCCTTAAGGGCGCTTATCATTTAGCCGATCGGCTGAAAAAAGAGAACGTTGCTTTAGATTATATGATCAATTTTGAAATGATAGGCACCCCTCTTACTTCTGGTGAAAACCAAGTGTATATGACCGGATATAGACTGTCGAATATGGCCAATGAGATGAATATGGTTTCTCCAAATTTTGTACAGTTCCTTCCGCGGGCAAAAGAGCTTAACCTCTTTCGGCGATCTGATAATTATGCGTTTTATAAGGCTTTTGAAGTTCCCTCTCAAACCTTGTCTTCTTTTGATTTCAAAAACTTTGCCTTCTATCACAAAGCAGGAGATGAGCCAGAAAAGCTGAATCTGGAAAACATGAATAAAATTATTAGTACTTCTGCGTTTACAATAGTAAAACTCTTGGAAAATAAAACTGAAATAAAGCTTTATCCCCAAGAATAAAAGTTTTTTTCTTAAAAAACACCTCTTTTAGTTATAGTAAAAAAATCCGTAATCTTTATTCCCCATAAATGTCTGAATAAAAATTGCCCTTGCATCTTTCTTTTTTACGTGTATCTTTGATAAAAGCAGCGTCATGATTGTGACAGACTCCAATAGCAATGTGCTTCAGGACAGAGATAGTGTAAAACTAACGAAAGGTTTGAAAGTCAAGGGCGCTGGAATCACTTTAAAAAGAGGGGCTGTTATTAAAAACATTCGCCTTACTGGTGACCCCGCTGAAATAGATTGTAAAATTAAAAAAACAGGAATCGTTTTACGCACTGAATTTATTCAAAAAATATAACAGACTATTCTATTTATGCCTTTTAACTCCTTTAAAACACTTTTGTTTGGATTTGCATTTTCGCCCTCTCTTAGGGCAAATCTTTATGAGGTTTCTCGCTTAGCCTCTTTTTTTAATGCCAAATTAATTTTTGTGCATGTTGGTGAAAAAACAAACGAAAAAGAAGCTCAATTCAATTCCTTTTTAGAGGGATGTCCCTTAAGGCCGAAAAAAGTGCTCGTTTATTGGAAAAACGGAGAGCCTGTAAAAACATTGGCCAATGCTTGTGATGAATATGCGGTAGATTTACTCCTTTTGGGAGCTTTAAAAAGAGAAAACGTGGTTAGGTATTATCTTGGCTCTATTGCCAGAAAATTAACGCGTAACGCTCCGTGTTCCGTGTTACTGATGTTAAAGCCTTCTATAGAGCGAAGTCCTTGTAAACACATTGTGGTTAATGGTTTTGATAGTCCACAAACACAAGAAACCGTTGAGGCCGCTTTTTATGTGGGCGACGCTTTATCTTCTGAAAAAATAACCCTTGTAGAGGAAATTAGTGAGTCTAGAATTGCCGTGTCTGTGGATGACGATCGTAGTCTTCGAAAGGCAACCTTGCGAAAAGAAAAAATAGATCGGGAAGAAAAAACACGGGTAACCGATATTGTTGAAAAAATACCCCTTTCAAAAACAGAAGGGTTGCGTTGGGAAACGCAAAGTATTTTTGGAAGTAGGGGCTATTCTATAGGACATTATGCGCGTGTTGTGCGTGCAGATCTGTTAATAATGAACGCGCAAGAAAAACCGCGTTTTTACCATCGTCTTTTTCCTAAAGATTTAGAACACATCCTCGCAGAACTACCAACAGACGTCTTAATCATTCATTCTAAAAACAATGGGTAAAAAAAGTGCTGGCTTAACGTTTGTCAAAGAATTGCCTCAAAATATTTTTGCTGGATTCGTGGTTTCGCTTGTTGCTTTGCCGTTAGGTTTGGGCCTTGCTATTGCTTCTGAGGCGCCTCCTTTAGCGGGAATTATTGCGGCCGCTACTGGTGGGATTGTTGTGGCTATTTTTGGAGGGTCTCATGTAACAATTGCTGGACCAGGAAACGGGCTTGTTATTGTGTTGCTTGGTGCGATAACTACCTTAGGCGGAGGCAACCTTTCTGAGGGGTACTTGCTTACGCTAGCCGCGATAATCTTATCTGGCGGCTTGTTGTTTCTTTTTGGGGCGCTCCGTTTGGGTGCTATGAGTGAGTTTTTTCCAGCATCTGCTCTACAGGGCATGCTCGCGGCTATTGGCGTTGGAATTTTAGCAAAACAGTTTCATGTAATGCTCGGTCTTACTTCTGTCTCTGGAGGCACCGCTGAACAGTTAATGAGAATTCCCGATTCGTTGGTTCTTTTTTTTGGCTTCCATCCTTTTGCTGGAATAATAGGCGTTATCAGTATTCTTTTTCTTTTCTTTTACAGCAAAATTCGCAATCCCTATTTCCATTTAATCCCGGCGCCAATGTGGGTGGTGGTAGGTTCTATTGGCGCTGGCTATTATTACACCCTTTTTTTGAACGAGGCTGTACCAATACCACAAGAGTTATTAATTAAAATTCCTAATGAGTTAATTTCAAACCTTCCGCGGCCGAACTTTGACAGGCTTTTAGATCTTGAGTTTCTTGGCGTGGTTGTTTCTATTACATTAATTGCAATAATTGAGTCCTTATTAAGCATCAAGGCGGTAGATAAATTAGACCCCAAGAAAAGGCGTTCAAATGTAAATAAAGACTTAAGGGCCTTGGGATTAGCCAGTATTGTAAGTGGTTTTTTGGGGGGATTAAATGTTGTGACGGTTATTGCGCGGAGTTCTGTAAATGCAAATAATGGTGGGACCAACCGTTCTGCTAACTTTTTTCATGCAGGCTTTTTAGTGCTTTTTGTTGTTTTTCTTGGTGATCAAATTCAGCGCATTCCACTAACCGCTTTAGCGGCTATTTTAGTTTTTACGGGCTATAAGCTTGCCTCTCCTGAAAATTTAGTTCGCATCTATAAGATTGGACGTGAGCAAGCGCTTATTTTTATAATCACACTCATTACTACTTTGTTTACGGGATTAATAACGGGAATTGCCGTGGGAATACTATCGACCTTTATAACCCACCTCTTCTTGCGAAAAAGCTTATACCTTTTTTCACTAAATGTTTTTAAGCCAAACGTCTTGATGTATCGAGAGGAACAGAGCGGAAACTATTATGTGAGTGTTAAAAACTTCTGTAGCTTTTTAAACTTTTATCGCCTTAAAATGAAGTTGGATCAAATTCCTGAAAGCGAACACGCCATCGTCGATTTTTCTCTTTGTGATTTTGTAGACCACACTGTTATGGAGGGTTTACATGACTACCAGCACTCTTTTGATCGAAAAAACGGACTTTTTGAGGCCATTGGCCTAGACCTTCATGCGGCAGAAACACAACATCCTTTTGCTGTTCGAAAAAGCCTGCCTTTAAATGCGCTTATGGGCATACAAAATGCATTGACAAATCGTCAAAAAAACCTTGAAGGCCTTGCTGAACAATTAGCGTGGGAATACCTCCCAAAAATAAATAGTAACCCAAAAGGGATTGAAAAATTCTTGTTTTTTGAGTCCAAAGTGGTGAATTATAGTGTGAACACACTAAAAAATAAAAAACAAAACTTCAATCTCTTTGACCTTTCTTATTCTGAGGGAGCTTTTATTACCAAGGAAGATTTAAAAGGAACTTTTTTGTTGTTTAACAGCCCAATAGCACTTCCTGTTTTTGTGCTTGACAAAGAGGATTTTAAAACAACCCTATACCAGTGGGCCGGCTTTGATGACATCAATTTTAAAAAACACCCCGACTTTTCAAAACGCTTTCATTTAAGCGGAAATGATCAACGTGAAATAAAAGCTTTGTTTGGTTCTGAGCTCATCTACTTTTTTGAAAGCCATCCTATTTTTCATATTGAATCTAACGGAAAGCGCTTGTTAATTAAGGGGAATGATCGGCTTTCTGGGCTTCAAGAAATAAAAATCATGCTCTCCTTTGCTCAAGACCTTGTTAAGCTTCTAGAAAAATCCGAAAGGAATTAATTGTTTGACATCCGTTTTTGTTTTTGTAATTTGTAAAAAAAACATGCTCACAAAAACCGCTGTTCTTTTTGCTTTTTTAAACGTTTTAACCTCTAGGGGTCAAGAGTTTATTGGAGACGTTGACCGATTAGATCCTGAAATCAATCTTTTTGTGCCTGAAGGCGCTAAAGTTGAGGTACTCGCTAGTGGTTTTAGTTGGTCAGAAGGGCCTGTTTGGGTGCCACACCTTCAGGGTGTTCTTTTTACAGATGTGCCTAAAAATAAAGCTTATTTATGGACAGAACGGCAAGGGCTTTCTGTTTTTTTAAACCCAAGCGGCATGACCGATCATGCTCCCCATAGCGCCAGTGAAGGGGCAAATGGCCTTGTTTTAGACGCAAACAACCAGCTTGTGCTTTGCCAGCACGGTGATCGCAGGGTGGCTCGATTAGAGGACTGGACATTTGATGCGCCTTCCTTTGAAACCATTGTTGATCGATTTGAGGGGAAGAGGCTAAACAGTCCTAATGATTTGGTTTTTTCTAAAAACGGCGATTTATTCTTTACTGACCCTCCTTATGGATTAGACAAACAAGACGATGACTCCCTAAAGGAGCTGGGTTTTAATGGAGTCTTTAAGTGGTCTGAAAAAAAAGGGCTTGTGCTTCTTAACAAAACCCTGGCGCGCCCAAATGGTATTGCCTTTTCAAAAGACGAAAAAACAGTCTATATTGGAAATTCTGACCGAAAAAACTTAATCATCGCGGCATTTGATTATACAGAAGGGGTCCTAAAAAACGAACGTGTCTTTTTTGATGCAAGCACACTTTCAAAAAAAGGCCCTGGTTCTTTTGATGGACTAAAGGTCCATTCTTCTGGAGCTCTTTTTGCAACTGGCCCAGGAGGCGTTTTGGTTATTAGCCCTGAAGGAAGGCATTTGGGAACAATTCGCCCAGGAAAAGCAACGGCAAATTGTGCTTTTGATGCAACCGAAAGCTATCTTTACCTTACCTCGACTGATGTATTGGCTAGAATCAAACTAAAGTAAATGATCCTTTATCCTATAGAAGCTGGAAATTTTAAACTTGATGGTGGCGCAATGTTTGGTGTTGTTCCAAAGCCTTTGTGGGAACGAACCAATCCTGCGGATGGAAAAAACCGTATTGAAATGGCAACACGCTCTTTACTGGTGGAAGATGGAAATCGTTTGATTTTGATTGATACAGGCATGGGAAATAAACAGGACGAAAAGTTCTTTAGCCATTACGATTTGTTTGGTGGGTTTTCTCTCGAAGGCTCCTTGGCTGCGGCAGGGTTTCACCAGGATGATATTACAGATGTGTTTTTTACTCACCTTCATTTTGACCATTGTGGCGGTGCTATTCAGCGATCCAAAAGCGGTGTATTGGAACCTGCTTTTAAAAACGCGCGGTTTTGGGTACATGAATCGCATTGGAAATGGGCAATTAATCCGAACCCAAGAGAAAAAGCTTCTTTTTTACAAGAAAACATTTTACCCATTCAGGAGTCTGGTCAGTTAAATTTTATCCTCGGAGATGGTCCTTTACTTGAAAATACTGATTTTCCTTTTTCAATTCTCTTGGTGGATGGTCATACCGAAAAACAAATGCTCCCTCTATTGGATTATAAAGGAAAAAAAGTCTTTTATGCTGCAGATCTTGTCCCTACCGCTGGTCATATACCCATCCCCTATGTTATGGGATATGATGTTCGCCCCCTATTAACTATGAGCGAAAAGATTCGCTTTTTGGAACAAGCCCTTTTAGAAGACGCTTTTTTGTTTTTAGAGCATGACCCATACCATCAATTGGTTGCGCTGGGGAAAACAGAAAAAGGCATTCGGATGAACGCGCATTTTAGCTTTGATTCTTGTTTTAATTCCTAAGGGAAACATATCTTTAACGCTCGTTAAATCAAACCTATGAAACAATTGTTTTTCTTTTTACTTGGCTTTATACAGCTTCAAACCAGTGGGGCTCAATATTGGCAACAGGCCGTAGATTACACTATGGAGGTCTCTCTTGACGAAGAGACCGCGATTTATAAGGGGACTCAAAGATTGATTTATACCAACAACTCTCCTGAGGCCTTAGATAAGGTTTTTTATCATTTATATTTTAATGCTTTTAAGCCGGGAAGCGAAATGGCAATTCGTTTAAATAGTTCTGCTGATAAAAACAGGCGATTTAAGGTAAATCTAGATTCATTAACGCAAGACCAGCAAGGGTATTTAAGGGTGCGTGGCTTAAAACAAGATGGTGTTTTGTTGGCGCCTATAGATTCTGAAACAATCTTAGAGGTTCCCTTAAATAAGCCCATTCTTCCTGGGGAAAGCACAACTTTTGAGTTAACTTTTGAGGGGCATGTCCCGGACGTGATTCGTCGTGCTGGAAAAAACTCAAGCGAGGGAATTGCATTTTCAATGGCACAGTGGTATCCAAAAATGGCAGAATATGATAGTGAAGGTTGGAGCGCTGATCCTTATACGGGAAGAGAGTTTCATGGAGTTTGGGGTAATTTTGATGTTAAAATCACTTTAGATAAAAATTTTGTCGTTGCCGCAAGTGGCTATTTACAGAATGCCGATGATATTGGAATGGGATATAGTGACCGCAAAAAAGCAAAAGCAAAAAAAGGGAAAGTTACATGGCATTTTGTTGCGCCAAAGGTACATGATTTTACTTGGGCTGCTGATCCAGACTATATACACGACACCTATCCTGGACCAAATGGCGTAACCCTTCATTTTTTCTATAAAAATAATCCCGATATCATTGATAATTGGAAAAAACTTCAGCCTAATACGGCAAAGCTGATGGGATTTTACAACGCTAAGGTGGGGGATTATCCTTACAAGCAATATTCTGTTGTTCAGGGGGGAGATGGAGGAATGGAATATGCGATGCTAACCTTAATAACCGGAGGAAGAAAATTCAGTTCTCTTTTTGGTGTTACGGCTCATGAATTAGCACACTCTTGGTTTCAACATGTGCTAGCAACAAACGAAACAAAACACGAATGGATGGATGAGGGATTTACTTCATTTATTTCTTCGCTTGCGCAAGATGAGATTTTAGAAGAAAAGAAAGGGTTTCCTTTAGAGGGATCCTACCGGGGTTATTTTGCTTTAGCGAGTTCTGGAGGAGAAATGCCTCAGAGCACAAATGCAAATCGTTATATGCACAATTATGCTTACGAAAGCACCGCGTACAGTAAGGGGGCTGTTTTTTTAGGACAGCTCGGTTATATTGTTGGGAAAGAAAAGCTCTATGAAATTTTACAAGTTTATTATAAAGAGTGGCGGTTTAAACACCCGCTTCCTAACGATTTAAGAAGAATTGCCGAGCGAATTTCCGGTATTCAATTACGGTGGTTTTTAACCGACTGGACACAGACAACTAATAAAATTGATTACTCGATTGAAGAAGTAAAAGAGAGCGGTGCAAAAACAATCGTTCATTTAAAAAGAAAAGAGTTAATGCCTATGCCTTTAGAGGTTTTGGTTCAATATAAAAACGGAGAGGCAGAACTACACTATATTCCGATATCTTTAATGCGAGGCGAAAAAGAAAATCCCTATGCAATTGACTGGACCCTTCATCCAGACTGGGCCTGGGCAAGTAAGGACTATTCTTTTTCTGTTAATAAAGCCAAAAGTGAAATTGAGGTG
>JBKEHX010000066.1:0-8544 GCA_046711205.1 Flavobacteriaceae bacterium | reverse complement strand
ATAAATAAATTTGAAATGAAAACAAAATTGACATTTACTATTATTGGAATTATAATGATAATTCAGTCCATAGTTTACCCTTTGTTCTCTGATACCGCATTAGATATTATGTTTAATGTTGGTTCGGAAGCTAAAACTGTTTTAACTTTATTTCAAATTGCAGTTAGTCCAATGTTTTTTATGGTTGGATTAATGTTTCTTTTATCAAGAAATACAGATTTAAAAACAGCGAAAAATCTATTGTTAGCTTTTCTAATTGCATATGTACCGACCTATATAGGCTTTTATAATTTAGCATCTTCTCCACTAACTAATGTTGGAATTCCAGATTTTATTCCAGATTTTATTATGTGTGGATTGGCTTTATTTACATACTTGAAGCCTAAAGCCTAATAAAATTCATTATAATAGTATTTAGTAAGTTTTAACGTCCCTAATTAACTTTAGTAGCGCTTTATTTAAACCAAAGACATATCATCTTCAGAAGAGGATATTTCTGTGGTTTATTAAATAAACTATAGTCAGTATATATTAACCTCGTCTGACAATTGTTTCATTCTAAAACTTCATAGTCAATACTTAATTTTCGTAAAGTCCTTAAAGCAGAACCAGAATTTTTATCTTCTATATCAATTTTTACAATGTCTCCTTCTAAAAATATATCTGTAAGTTTACTAGACAAGGATTCATTAATGTTATTAGAAACCTCTGCAATACATCTAGCTATGGCTTTTCTGTCTGGCCTTTGAGCATCACAAGACAATAAATTTAGTTTCATAATCATTTTAATTAAATACTAAATTAATGCTATCCATCCAATCTGGATAATATTATCCCTAATAGATTGTTTTATATATTTGATTATGGAACTATTAGCTTATGCTTTAGGATTATTTGGTTGGTTCATACTTATCAAAGGTGTTAAACCTTCAATTGAATGGATAGGGAATAACTCTAATAAGGGATTATCAAGAGGAGTAGGTTTTATTGCAGTAATCTTAACCATTTGTTTTTATGTTTTTGTCATGGTAAAGTACCTGATAAATTATTAGTAATGAATCTGACTAATTTTGAGTAGTAGTGAAGCATAATGATATGGTTTCGAAAGCAGTAAAAAAAAATAAAAGAACAGGTAATATATTGATGTTATAAAACGATGTCGTTTATTTATAGACGAGTGTCCCATCCGCTTTTATTATGGTAATACTGCATGTTCTCTTAAAATATCTATTCCTCTCAGAGTAACAAAAGGAGTAGAGTGTTTGGTTGCTCTACTATAAGTTTAGAAACTCCTTTAAATCTACTCCAAAGAGTCTTGAAATAGTCTGGATTAACTGATTTAATAGAATCAGTAAAAATATTATGATTGGATTCTCCTCTAACATTTTTTTCTTTTATGTAATATGCAACAGGAATAATTCAATTTCTACCTGATAACTTAATAAATCTTTATAATGATAAGTCTCTTTGAAGTTTAATTACTTTTTTGATATTTTTTACTGTTAAAATAAAGATTAATTAACTGTTGCTTATTTTCAGTTCCAATTATCAATTTGCATTGTTTCAAGCTGTCAGTTTTTACTGTCGGTTTTATATTATATATTTGCAAACCAAAATGGCGAGGTAGCTCAGCTGGTTAGAGCGTCGGATTCATAACCCGGAGGTCGGGGGATCGTGCCCCCCTCTCGCTACAATTAAATAAAAAAACCTTTCAACTTTTTGAAAGGCTTTTTTATTTAATTTCTTTTTTGTTTAAGATATATTAAATTACGAAAAATGATGTTTTACTATAATTCAACCCTAAGTCTATTTAATAATCTTTTTTAAGAACCTGGCGCATCGAAACAATCATATTTACATGTATTTGATTCTTCTGATTTTGAATATAATTTATGTTTTTTGTATAAATCAAGAAAAGATTATAAAAATTTAAAACTACTATTTAAAGTAACTTTAACGAGAAATTAACTAGAATTGAATACTCGCATAAAGCGGTTATTTTTAGATCCAATGCATCAATTAGCTCTAATAAATAATATCTGGATCTAAAAAAGATTAGCATTACTTGAAAATTATATATAATAGTAAGATGTAAGAATTTATTTACTCTAATTTAAAATAATTAATTCTTGGAATAATTGAAAAATTTATAATTGTATATTTTTTATTTCAATTGTCCAGCAACAAATCCGGTTGTCCAAGCGGCTTGAAAATTATAACCTCCAGTAATGCCATCAATATTTAAAACCTCTCCAGCAAAGTAAAGCCCTGGTGACGACTTACTTTCCATTGTTTGTAGGTAAATGCTAGAAAGGGAGACCCCACCACAGGTAACAAATTCTTCTTTAAAGGTTGTTTTTCCAGAAACGGTATAGGTATCATTCGCCAAACATTCAACAAATTTACGAGTTTCTTTTTTACTTAAATCAATCCATTTTTTAGTTGGGGGAATACCATTTTTTTTAACAAGAAATTGCCACAAACGTAGAGGGAGTTGGAATGCTTTTTGTTTTAAAACTGACTTTTTCGGGTGTTGATTGGCAAAGGCTTGGAGTTGGCCAAAAAGAAGGGTGGTATTTCGTTCACCCATCCAATTAACAAGTAATTCAAATTGATATTGGCATGCTGCAAGAGAAGCGGCACCAAAAGAAGATCCTTTTAAAATAGCAGGGCCGCTCATTCCCCAATGAGTAATAAGAAGGGGCCCAGTCGCTTCAATAGAATGACCTTTAATTTTTACGTGAGCATTTTTAACAACCACGCCCATTAGTTGGGTAATGTTTTCATGGGGCATGTTAAACGTAAAAAGCGAGGGCACTGGAGAAACAATTTCATGATCCAAGGTTTCTAGCCATTTAAATCCTGAAATTTTAGGACTTCCACCTGTGGCTACAATAATGGCATCAAAATCCTCTTGTGCTTTTTTGTTCTTAAAGAAAAGGTTCCATTGATCACCTTTCTTTTTTAGGGAAGTAATAGCTTCATTATAGTGAAGAGTAACTCCAATATCTTTAGCTTCTTTAAGTAAGCAATCAATAATACTTTGAGATTGATTTGATACAGGAAATACCCTACCATCAGCTTCTGTATTTAGGGGTACATTCCGCGATTCAAACCACGCTTGGGTGTCGGAAGTGTTAAAACGGTAAAATAAATTTCTTAATTTTTTCCCACCCCTTGGGTAAGCTTTACATAATAAATCAATGTCTTTAGTTGAGTTGGTAACATTACATCGTCCGCCTCCTGATATTTTAACTTTTGCAAGCACTTTTGTTGATTTTTCATACAGGCTGACGTTTGCATTTGGATGGTGTGCTTTGGCAGAAAGTGCTGCAAAAAAACCAGCAGCTCCTCCACCCAATACTGCTACATTTTTAATCTCCCTCATGCCCTGTTTGTGTTTCTATTTTGAATTAAGAATTTTCCAGTCTAAGCGTTAAACTGACGTAAATGATGGTTTAAATGATAGTTTGAAGTTTTCATCCATTGTTCCCTTGTTAAAGAACCAAAATAAAAGTGTGGAAGAAATTCTACATCTTCTGGGCAATTATAAAAAGCTATTATTTTTTCTTTTAATAGATGAATGTCATTTGTAAATGTTGTGGGTTTTGTTCCTGATCCTGCTACCTGATCTATGTCTTTTGGAGCGGGAACTGTTTTTCGTTCTTTAGCCAATATGACTACTTCTTTTGCTGAATGCAATGGGATATCGGTTAAGAGTAACTCCTGGAATGCTAATCGATAAAAATCGGTACAATGGCAAACCATTTGATGTACATTCATTTTTCCATATTTTGCTTTATGCTGTGGTGTTAAGCTGTCAATACGCGCCAGAAAGTATGGTAATTTTACGCTCATATTTTCTTATCGAAAACTATTTGTAGGAGGAGTGCAAAAAGAACAGTAAGACCAGCACCTATAACATTGAGCCATAAAAAACTAACCACATCGTTTGCAAAAAGGAACAAAATAATACCTTCTGAAATAAGTGCCGCCCAAAAAACAGCTCTTCCTTGTATGTGTTTAATAAATATGGCTATCAGAAAAATCCCTAAAATAGTCCCATAAAAAACTGATCCAATAATGTTTACCAATTGAATTAGGTTTTCAAATAAACTTCCAACACTTGCAAATAATATGGCAATGATTCCCCATACAAGGGTAAACCCTTTTGAGGCATTTACTAAATGTGCAGGGGATTTTTCACCTATATTACGATTGTATAAATCAATCGTTGTAGTTGCCGCCAAGGCATTGAGTTCTGATGCTGTAGAACTCATAGCAGCAGAAAAAATTACCGCTAGTAATAGACCAATTAGTCCTGTTGGTAGATACCCTAAAATAAAGGAGATAAATACATAATCTTTGTCGTTTGTTTCTTGAGACGGAGCTACTAAAGCTATAAGATCTTTTGCCTGTTGTCTTTGTGTTTTTTCGGTAGCGGTGAGTTGGGCTATTTCTGCTTGAAAAGATGTGCTTGACGTATCATTTAAGAGCGCCGTTCTGATTTCTTCTTGGGTGGCTTTGTTTTTAAGTTCCAGTATATTGAATTCTTCTGCTGCTTCAGAGCTTTTAACGGCAGTAATGGCTTTTGGATTAAAATTTATTGGAGCGGGTTCAAATTGATAGAATACAAAAATCATAACCCCAAGAAGGAGGATGAAAAATTGCATCGGAATTTTTAAAATCCCATTCATAATTAACCCCATTTGACTTTCTTTCAATGATTTACCTGAAAGATATCGTTGTACTTGCGATTGATCTGTTCCAAAATAAGAAAGTGCTAAAAAAAGGCCCCCGGTTAAACCACTCCAAAAGGTATATCTACTATTTAGGTTGATACTAAAATCAAGCACATTTAATTTTCCAGCTTTTCCAGCAATATGTAATGCTTGACTGAAACCAATACCTTCTGGAAAACGCTGAATGATAAAACCAAAGGAAAGAAACATCCCTAAAAAGATGATAAACATTTGTTGCTTTTGCGTAACATTTACTGCTTTTGTTCCGCCGATCATGGTGTAGGTAATTACTAAGCTTCCTACAAGTAATACCAATACTTTTAAATTCCAGCCTAATACCACACTCAAAATAATAGCGGGTGCATAGATTGTAATTCCTGCAGCCAAGCCTCGTTGAATTAAAAACAAAAGGGCTGTTAGGGTTCTCACTTTAAGGTCAAAACGTGTTTCTAAAAACTCATAAGCTGTGTATACATTAAGGCGGTGATACACCGGAATAAAAAACATGCAGATGATTAACATGGCAAAGGGTAATCCAAAATAAAACTGAACAAACCCCATTCCATCATGGAATGCCTGCCCGGGGGTTGATAAGAAAGTGATTGCACTTGCTTGTGTAGCCATTACTGATAAACCTACGGTCCACCAGCGCGCTTCATTACCTCCCTTTAGGTATTCTTTTATGTTTTTATGGCTGTTATTTTTCCATACCCCATAGAGTACGATAAAAGCCAAGGTGGTACCTAAAATGATCCAATCAAAAACTTGCATTAGTTATACATATTCATAAATTGATAAAACCCTACCCAATACATTAGGTTTATCACGATTAATAAAATATAAGAGGAGTTTTTCATTGTCCATATGAAATTAGATTAGCAAATAAGCGATACGCCCCAGGAACCCCCGCAGGGAGTTCTCTGAAAAAACTAAGTCCTGTAAAGATAAATTTTCCTTTCCCATAATTTGTTACTAAAAGACTTCCTTTTTTGGGTGTTTCTCCCTTGTCATGCATTGATAAAAGAGGTTCATAGTTAGCATCCCATGTATTAGAAAAATACAAACCTCTTTCTTGCACCCAGCCCTCAAAATCAGTAGTAGTAATTTTATTTGGCGTGTTTAAGAGTGGGTGTTGAGGATTTAATATGGTAACTATTGCGTTTTCATCTGTAACACGATCTCTGTTGAAACTTATAGTGTAGGGCCCAGCAATAGCTCCGTCAAATCCTCGACTGGTATTGTATTGCACGACTACTGTTCCTCCCTGCGCTACATAATCCCAAAGTATTTTATTTTTAAAAGTAAGGTCTTTATGAACGTTAAAAGCACGAATTCCCACAACCAAGGTAGGAAATTTGACTAGGCGCTCTAAGCTGAGATCTTTTGTGTCAAATTCTGTTACTTCTATCCCAATATTACGCAGGTTTTCTGATATTTTATCACCAGCTCCTCTAAGGTATGCAATGTTGTTTACGGTTGATTTAAGAGCTATTTTAACTGCTTTTGTTTCATTGGGAGCGACTAAATATTGTTTCGAAATATGAGGGTAGGATATTTCTTGTAATTGCATGCTGAATTTCTGATTTCCTTGAGTTACAAGTGATGTAAATAAGCCAGTAGCATTTCCTTCTGGAGGGGTAACTTCAAATACAAATTCTTGAGAAGCCCCTGCCGTGGCAATTTCAAAATCCTGTTTTAAAGGATTGATTTTCCAGTCTTTTGGTGTGCAAAGGGTAACACTTCCTTTGGAATTTTCAGTATGTGCCCTAACTGATAAACGCACCTTTTTTGGAGTACTTTCCTTAAAGATGATAACCCGTTCGTTGAGTTGTGTAGTTATTTTAGGGACAAGCTGAAAATTCTCCACTACTTCTCCCGCTACACGGTCGGTAGTTCGGTAGGTTAGGGGAACATTAATAAAAAATTTACTTCCATCTATGTGTATTTCAAAAATAGCTTGAATGGGATTAGGCGTTTCTGCCAATCCTTTAAAAGTAGAATTGCTTACTTTATAGTTTCCCATATCTCCTTTTTCAATTAACCAGTACGGAGTTGTTTGCGCAGCAGGGAGTAGTAGTGAATTTCGTGCTTGCCAGGATTGGTTTTTAGTTAATGATTGCTGTATATCAAGTGTTAATGCGCCTTCAATTTTAGCTATAGAAACCGGAATTGGGCTAGGGTTTAGCGCTTTTAAGGTAATATCGGTGAAGTTGTTGGCAACACCTGTAGGTTTTGAAGTGTTGAATTGCAAACGAAGTCCTAAACAATTTTGAAGAAGGTTGGTTACTTCCTGAAGTTTTATAGTGCGCCAGTGCCCATGTTTTAAAGCAGTAATTTTTGTATAAATTTTCAGTAGGTTCGGGACACTTTTATAGGGTTTTTCAAAATCGAAATTAGCAAGCACTTCTTCAATAAGTGGACCAACACTCTTACCTCCTTTTAAACGACTCCAGCGAGTATCAATTCCATAAAAAGGTGCATTATTTTTTGGAGCACTACCGTTAATTAGCTCTAAATATTCTTCTTGGCTTCCAAGCTCGGGAGAACTTCCAAACCCTTGTGATTTATGTTGACTTCTACTTTTAGAAGCAACCTCAGCGTTTGATCGCCCTAATAAAACATCAAAGGGATTACTTTCTACGAAAATCATATTTGATTTGTCAGCAGTATCAAATTTTTCTTTACTGCCGTAGGCCCACCAAGAAATATTGTAAAATTGGCGGGTAGGTTGCCAAACGGAAACATTATTTAATTGTTCTGGGAAGGCTTTGGGGTTTGCTGCAAGGCTAAAGGCAAGCTCACTTAAAATGGCAGAACTACTATGGTGACCATGGGTACTTCCAGGAGTTCTGTGGTCAAAACGATGAATGATAATATCTGGACGAAACGCTCTGATACGGTAAACTATTTCAGCCAAAACTTCCTCTTTATTCCAAATTTGAAGGGTTTCATCAGGATGTTTCGAATATCCAAAATCATTGGCAGTTGTAAAAAATTGTTGACCTCCATCTATTTTTCGAGCCTCTAAAAGTTCTTGTGTTCTTATGAGACCTAGACTTTCTTGGAGTTCTGTTCCAATTAAATTTTGTCCCCCATCTCCACGCGTCATAGAAAGGTAGGCAGTATTATAATTGTATTGATTTGAAAATAATGAAATTAATCGAGTGTTTTCATCATCTGGATGTGCTGCCACATATAACACAGATCCCAAGGTGTTTAGTCTCTGTATTTTTTTATAAATTTCCGCGCTACTCTGAGCATTAACTGATGTTGCAGCGATAAGAAGCAATAAATGAATTTTGTTTTTCATGCCATATTATTTTAGCTTAAAGAATCTCTAAAAGGTTTTCTCCAAGGTGGTTTAATCTTCAGAAGGGTAATTTAAGTGTTTTAATTCTTTTGCAGTTTTCATGAGGTCTGTTTTATCTTGAAATCATAGTTTGATTTTTTTAAGTGGAAAGGTTTTTAGTGGCTATTTTTTATTTACGATTTCTTTAAGTTTTTTATACACATGTGGTACGGGAAGACCGATGATATTAGTATAACTTCCAGAAATTTCGGTAATGTATAAGGTCCCAAATAAGTCCTGAATTCCATAGGCACCAGCCTTATCCATTGGAGATCCTGAAGCAACATACGCTTTAATGTCTTTTTTTGAGATGGAACCAAAAGTTACCTTAGAAACAACGTGAATACATTCCCAATTGTTTTTTTGTAAGAATCCTACGGCGGTTATTACCTGATGTGAGTCTTCAGAAAGTTCATATAAAATTTCTTGAGCATCTTGGGTGCTGGTTGGTTT
>JBKEHX010000065.1:0-9025 GCA_046711205.1 Flavobacteriaceae bacterium | reverse complement strand
CGTATTTAAACTTAATGGACCCCTTTATCAGGTACGTTATATTGAACTTCCTCCAGAAAATGTTGATAGAGATAATATTCAACACAGCTTTCAGCGCTATAATGAAGAAGACAGGTACTTTCTTGACTCTCTTTCATTTCAGTATACCCATCACTTATTTTCGGATAGTATCTGGATCAATAAAACGGATCTATTGTCTGAAATTAAATTCTTAAAACAAGAAAATTTAAATCGATATATAAAAAAATCACAATTCTTTGAAATTGAAGATACAATGGGAGTATATTTGTTTTTTGTAAATAATTATCTTAAAAAAGGAGACATCCCCCCCAGAGATTTTATATATCCTACAATTAAAAATATTATATTAAACCAGCGAAAGTTAAAATTTGAAAAAGAATTTGAAAAAGATATCTTACAAGATGCAATTAAGTCAAAAGTCTATGAAATTTATTAATTTTTCATGCTTCTTCAGTTGTTTTATTGCAATTGTCTCTGCCCAAGAAAAAGAGTTGTTTACACGAATTAAAATTGATGGTGTTTCCGCTGTAATAGGGGATTATGTTATCCTAGATTCAGACATCGATAAAACCTTAGTAGAAATGGAAGCTCAAGGTGTTGCTACCAAAGGTATCTCACGTTGTCAATTATTAGGAAAGCTAATGGAAGATAAACTATACGCTCACCACGCTGTTCAAGATAGTTTGGAAGTTAGTGTAGAAGAAATTTATAGCACTGTAGATCAAATTATTGAAAATTTCACAACTCAATTGGGTTCAATAGAAAAGGTGTTAGAATTTTATAATAAAGAAGACGAAGCAATTTTTAGACAAGAGATATTTGAGATAAATAAAACTCAAAAGCTCTCTTCTATGATGCAATCACAAATTATTGAGGATGTTGAAGTAACTCCTGAAGAAGTCAGAAACTTTTTTGAGTCTATTCCTTCAAATGAATTACCTGTTTTTGGAACAGAACTTGAAATTTCTCAAATTGTTATTGAACCAGAAGTAAGTGAAAAAGAAAAAGAGCGCATTATAAGTCAGCTTCGTACCTTTAAAGAAGATATTTTAGAGCGCGGTTCTAGTTTTGCTTCAAAAGCAATTTTATATTCACAAGATCCCGGTTCACGGTCAACAGGTGGAAAGTATACTCTGCATCGTAAACGCCCTCAAATGGTAAAGGAATTTAGAGATGAAGCTTTCAGTTTAGAAGAGGGTGAAATTTCTGAGCCTTTTAAGACTGATTTTGGATGGCATATATTAAAGGTTGATAAAATACGTGGTCAAGAAGTAGATGTGCGCCACATTCTATTAACGCCTAAAATTGATCCTGCTCAATTACTTTCTGCTAAAGAAAAGTTAGATTTAATAAAAAAACGCATAATTGACGAAGAGATTACTTTCAAAGATGCTGCACTTCAGTTTTCTGGTGAAAAAGAAACTAAATATAATGGGGGTGTGCTCATTAATCCTCAAACAGGAGATACACGTTTTGAATTAACCAATCTTGACCCTACGTTATTTAATCAAATTAGAAACCTAAAAGACGAAAGTATCTCATCACCAATTTTAGAAGAAGATCGTTCTGGACTAAAGAAATATAAGATTCTTAAAGTAAGCAACCGTTTTGATGAACATAAAGCAGAATACTCTAAAGATTATGTTCGTATTAAAGCGATTGCATTGAAAGAAAAGCAATTAAACATCATTCAAGAGTGGATGACAGAAAAAATTGAAAGTACTTACGTTAATGTAAACAGAGACAGTAAGCTTTGTGAGTTTACCAATAAGTGGATAAAGAATTAATTACTTAAAGTACTTTCTAGGTACCCAAAGCATTCCAAAGCATTCACCTTCACCTTTGTTAACGTTTTTGTGATGTATTTTGTGGGCCCTTCTAATTCCGGTTGCATATTTATTATCCATATTTCTAAACAGTTTGAAGCGCTGGTGAATAAATATATCATGTACAATAAAATATGACATGCCATAAAGAAAAATTCCAATTGCTATTGGTAAGCCTGGCCAAAAACCAGCTTCTCCCCAAAGCACTAAAAATACTGAACTGACAAGTGCATAAAAAATAAAAAATAAATCATTACGTTCAAACCAAGATTTATGGTCTTTTATGTGATGGTCTTTATGTAGAAACCAAAGGATGCCATGCATGATATATTTATGAGAAAACCAAGCCATAAATTCCATAAAACAAAAAACTGTAATAAGAACGACTATCCAGAGTAAGGTCATGAGAATTAATTTAAAGTAAGTTTAATCTGTATTTTAAATAACTATTTGAAAAAACGATTATTTTTTGGTAATTAGGGACACGAATTCTTGTATTTTGAATATTCATTGAAGGTGTTTTTTTTAATTTATATAATAATTTAGAATAATATTTATATGCGGTATATACCCCAAAACGAGCCTCTATAGGAAGTTTTAAAATTCCATAAAGGGCTACTTTAAAATCTACTTCAATTTCATTAATGATAGCAAATTTAGCTTTTTCATCAAAATTCTTAAAATCCACATTTGGAAAATAAGTTCTCTTCAAGTCTTGAATATCATTTCTTAAATCACGTAAAAAATTTACCTTTTGAAAGGCTGAACCTAATGCCATAGCAGGTATTTTTAGGTTATCATAATTAACTTTGTTTCCTTTAACAAAAACCTTAAGGCACATTAAACCTACAACATCCGCAGATCCGTAAATATATTCCTCATATTCAACTTGCGTTTCATACACCCTCTTTTCTAAATCTAACCTCATACTTTTCATAAAAGATTTTATGAGTTCGTGATCAATTTTGAATGTATTTACTGTAAGTTGAAAAGAATTTAAAATAGGATTTAAGCTAATTTTATTATAAATACTTTTGTATAAATCTACTTCAAAAGTATCTAACAATTCTTTTTTATTATGTCCGTGAAAGCTGTCTACAATTTCATCTGTAAAACGAACAAATCCATAAATATTATAGATGTGACTTCTTATAGAAACGTCTAGCATTTTAGTTGCTAATGAGAAAGAAGTACTATAAGCATTGGTTACCAAACGACTACAATCTTGACTAACGGCATCAAACAATTTTTTCATAGAATCTATTTGGGTTTTTTAATAACTTTATAAAAATAAAATTTTTTCATAAGATATATTTTTATTTAAAAGCTAAGTAGATATCTTATATTCAAAATATTTTTTGCTAAAGCACTCAATACTACGATACAACTCAATCTTACTTGGCATGTTATCCAAATCAATTTCTAATTGTTTTGGACCAAAAACAATTAATTTTGAATCGGTATCCAAAAGTAATTTTTCATGGAAATTATTTAAATAATGCATAATGATATCTTTGTTTGGTTCTACAGTAAGATATGTAACAAAGTTGAATTTTGTATTGACTGCGTATAAGGTATTCAAATTTGAAATTTGTGTTGATTGGCCCAATAAAATAGTTGAGTATCCTTTAGATAGTATTAAGTAGTTTAAATAAAGAATTCCAAGTTCATGGATTTCGTTTTCAGGAAGAAATAAAACAAATATTGGTTGAGTCATTTTTTTTTGAACCTTTCTTTGATGCCTTTCAGTTTGAATGTGAATCTTTTGTTTTATTAAATTAGTCAAAAAGTGTTCATGTGCCGGAGAGAGGACTCCTGTTTGCCATAAAACACCTAGTTCTCTCATTAAGGGCATAAAAATATTAATAAATAAATATTCAAATTCATGATGCATAAGAATCTCATCGTAATTAATGTCAAACAAACTGGAATCAAAATCAATCATTGCCAATTTAAAAGCATTAATATAAATTTGCTCAGAGCTTGGTTTCAATGCAAGATTTCTTACTAGTCTATTAATTTCTTCTTTATCTAAAGTAGAAATTTTAGAAATTTTAAATCCATGATTATAAAGAAGGGAAATATTTAAAAGTTTTCTTAAGTTTTCCAGGCTATACCGTCTAATGTTTGTCTCTGTCCTTTGGGGATCAAGTAGATTATATCTTTTTTCCCAAATTCTTATTGTATGTGCTTTAATTCCTGAGAAGTTTTCAAGGTCTTTAATACTAAAAATACTTTTTACCCAATTCATCGTTTATAAATTCATTCAAAAGCTTAAACAAATGTAGGGAAAAAATAGTAAAAAAAAAGTGCGCACGAGAAGACTCGAACTTCCACAGGATTTCTCCCACCAGCCCCTCAAGCTGGCGCGTCTACCAATTTCGCCACGTGCGCTTAGAAGTAAGTGACTTGGCTGGGGCTCGAACCCAGGACCCTCTCCTTAAAAGGGAGATGCTCTACCAGCTGAGCTACCAAGTCATTTAGTGATTCGGCTGGGGCTCGAACCCAGGACCCTCTCCTTAAAAGGGAGATGCTCTACCAACTGAGCTACCGAATCTTTTGAGGCTGCAAATATAATATCAAATATGAATTTATCCCCTTGATTTCATATAAATTTGTAGGAGTATTTTAAAAGATGGAAATAAATAAAATTATAGTGTTGGGTTACATGGGGAGCGGGAAGAGTGCTGTGGGTTCTTTGTTGAACTCAGAACTTAATCTTACTTATTGGGATTTAGACCATTACATTGAAGATCAAATGCAAGAATCAATTGCTTCAATATTTAAAACCAAAGGAGAAATATATTTTAGAAAAAAGGAACGTTATTATTTAGAAAAAGTGTTAAAAACTAATTCTTCATTAATTCTTTCCTTGGGGGGAGGAACTCCATGTTATTATGACAACATGAGTTATCTTAATTCATTGCCTAATACCAAAACAATTTATTTAAATACGAGTATTCAAGAACTCAGCAAGCGTTTATTTAATGCACAATCTGACCGCCCTTTATTAAAGCATCTAGAGAACCTAGAGGATATTCAGGAGTTTGTTGGAAAACACATCTTTGAGCGAAGTGTTTTTTATAATCAGTCACATGTTTCTATTAAAACTGATGATAAAACAACCCGAGAAGTTTCAGCGTTAATTATAAATGAACTAGCTTAAATAGATTCCACTTTCATCACCCTTTAAAACTACGGTTATATGATCGTTTAATGAAGTTGACAATGAGATGCCTTTAAAATCTGCCTTTATTGGATATTTTTTCTGATTTCTATTTACCATTACTACTGTTTTAATTTGTTTAACAGAAATCTGTAAAAAGTAATTTACTGCATAAATCAAGGTACTCCCAGTGTTTAAAACATCATCAACAATAACAATAGAATGATTTTCCAGTTGGGAAATATGCAAAGAGCTTTTTATACTGTCTTTTGGACTTTTCTTATTCATTTCTAAAGTGACATCTATTAATTCTATAGAACTAATATTGGAGAGCGCTGCTCCAAGTAATCTTGCTAAATAGGCACCTTTTTCTCCAATACCAACAAGCACCAATTTAGTTTCATCTATATTGTTTTCATAAACTTGATGGGCAATACGTTTAATACTTGATTGTATGTCTTTTGCTGATTTTATTTTATTTCCAATTAACGTCATAGTTTAATTTATATGTCAAGTTACTAATCTTCTTCCTCAGTTTGACCTAAGAATAGATCATCAATCTCTCTTCTTTCTTTTTTTGTAGGTCTTCCTTTTCCTTCATCTCTAAGAGCACTTGCCGATAATTGTTTTAATTTTTTGATATCGAAAACAGAAGGATTTGTTTTCTCAATAACATAAAGCGCTACTAATTTGGCACCCATTCTGCTTTTAGGAATATCTAAAATTTGAAATTCTCGCCAAATTTGCTCTTTTCTGATTTCAATCTTATCTAAAGGTAAAATATCTCTTGAAGGCTTTGCTTTCTGTCCATTTACTTTGACCATACCTTTCTTACATTGGCTACTAGCAAGATTTCTTGATCTATACAAGCGTATACACCATAAATATTGATCAATTCTCATACTTAAAACTTCATTAACAGATTTCAATAAAAATAAAGTAAAATCGTATCTTTCAACACTTAAATTAAAGTATTCTTGAAAAAAAATCTAACGCTTATTGTACTATTCTTAATAGTACTGATGTCTTGTAAAAAAGAAGATTCGGTTGAATTACCTCGTGATATAGAAGTACAGGCTATTGATGATGATCAAATTTTAGAAGATTATTTGTCTACTCATTTTTATAATTATGAAGATTTTAAAAATGTATCTTTTAATAACGCAATTAGTATTGACACCATAGCTGGTGAGAACAGTTCGAAAATTCCTTTAATTAATCAGGTGAAGAAAAATAGCATTCGTGTGAAAATTTTAAATGGTTCGTTTGTAAATCATAACCTTTATTACTTAGTGGCGAGAGAAGGGATTGGCCAAAGTCCTTCCTCAGTAGATTCTACATATTTAACGTATGAAGGTTCTTTATTAAACGGAAATGTTTTTGATCAATCCACAAGTCCTGTTTGGTTTGATTTAACGCAAGTTGTACGTGGATTCAGAGAGGCTATGCCTGCATTTAAAAGCGGGACCTATCAAGTTAATGATGACAATACAGTGAATTTTGAATCATTCGGACAAGGCGCTATGTTTTTGCCTTCAGGATTGGGTTATTTTAGTAGCCCAGCAGGATCAATTCCTGCATACTCTCCCCTTATCTTTAAAATAAATTTATATACCATTAATGAATCAGACCATGACGGCGATGGTATTCCGACTTCTCAGGAATTCGATGCAGATGGAGATGGTATTGCTGATGATACAGACGAAGATGGTATAAACGACTATTTAGATACTGACTAATAGATCAGTATTCTTCATACGCTTCAGCTGACTTTATTTAAACAAAGACCTACATCTAGAGGTTGGCTTTTCTATTTTCGTTTTAGCACACTAGCTACTTTAGTCAAAATCGCTTCTTTATCCAAGCCATATTTACTCATTAATTGCGCAGGGGTTCCTGATTCACCAAAGGTGTCTTGAGTGGCTACAAATTCCATTGGACATGGATTTTTTAACCCCAAAAGACCAGCAATACTTTCTCCCATACCACCAAGGTAGTTGTGTTCTTCTGCACTAACTAAACACCCTGTTTTTTGAACCGATTTAAGAATAATATCCTCGTCTAATGGTTTTATAGTGTGAATGTTTATTACTTCAGCATCTATTCCTTGTAGTTCTAGTTCTTCTGCCGCCTTTAGGGCTTCCCAAACTAAATGTCCGGTAGCAACAATGGTAACATTATTACCGGGATTTAATAAAATCCCTTTTCCAATTTCAAATCCCATTTCTGGTTTAGTGAAATTAGGAACTTTTGGACGACCAAAACGTAAATATACTGGTCCATTAAAATCAGCAATTGCAATTGTAGCTGTTTTAGTTTGGTTATAATCACAAGGATTAATAACCGTCATACCAGGTAACATTTTCATCATTCCAATATCTTCTAATATTTGGTGGGTTGCTCCATCTTCTCCAAGGGTTACACCAGCGTGAGAAGCACATATTTTAACATTTTTACCAGAGTATGCTATGGATTGGCGAATTTGATCATAAACACGTCCTGTCGAAAAATTAGCAAACGTTCCAGTAAAAGGTATTTTGCCTCCAATGGAAAGTCCTGCTGCGATTCCGATCATGTTTGCTTCTGCAATTCCAATTTGAAAAAAACGTTCTGGATTTTCATCAATAAAGGGTTGCATTTTTAAAGAGCCAATTAAGTCAGCGCACAAGGCAACAACATTTGGATTGGTTCTCCCTAATTCAGTTAATCCGTCTCCAAAACCTGAACGTGTATCATTACTTCCTTGATTCGTGTGTTTTTTCATAGTATTGGTATGTATTAGTAATCCCCTAAGGTCTCTTCGTTTTGTGATAATGCATTTTCTAACTGTTCGTCATTAGGTGCTTTTCCATGCCAGGCGTGGGTATGCATCATAAAGTCTACACCATTACCCATTTCTGTTTCTAAAAGAATAGCAATGGGTTTCTGTTGGCCTAATTTAGATTTGGCTACTTTTAAAATTTGAACTATTTTTTTAATATTATTTCCTTCTTTCACTTTTAAAACTTCCCAACCAAAGGCTTTAAATTTCTGAGCAATATCTCCCATAGGAAGAACTTCATCTGTACTTCCATCAATTTGTTTACCGTTTAAATCTACTGTCGCAATAATATTATCAACTTTTTTACCTGAAGCATACATTAAAGCTTCCCAATTTTGACCTTCTTGAAGTTCTCCATCTCCCATAAGGACAAAGACAGTTTTTGGATCGTTATTTAACTTTTTTGTCAGGGCTGCACCAATCGCCACAGAAAGTCCCTGACCTAGTGAGCCAGAAGCCACTCTAATTCCTGGAAGGCCCTCATGCGTTGTAGGGTGGCCTTGTAATCGTGAATTGATTAATCTAAAGGTGCTCAGTTCTTCAATAGGAAAATATCCCTTACGTGCCAAAACACTATAAAAAACAGGTGAAATGTGACCATTTGAAAGAAAAAAAAGATCTTCTTCTTTGCCATCCATCAAAAAAGGAACTTTAGTTTCCATCACATGGAAATACAGAGTAACAAAAAATTCTACGCACCCTAAAGAACCTCCAGGATGTCCTGAATTCACTTTATGAACCATACGAAGAATATCTCGGCGAACCTGTGTACTAATTTTTTCAAGTGATTTTATATCTGACATAAGATTTTATTTGCATCAAAAGTAACCCTTTACCCGAAGTATCAAAAAAGGATTGTACATATTTTAGGGAAGTTTTTTCAAATTAATTAACAATGACTTTGCTTCTTTAATTCTTTTGGAGAATAGTATCTTTGAACTCAATGGAATTTACACTTTTAGCAAACGACCTCACCTCACAAGCACGTGCAGGATCACTCACTACAGATCATGGAACAATAGAGACGCCAATTTTCATGCCGGTAGGAACTTCTGCAACCATTAAGGGGGTGCACCAAAGAGAATTGAAAAACGACATTAATTCTGATATAGTTTTAGGAAACACCTATCATTTATATTTGCGTCCTGGAACAGAAATTTTAGAGCAAGCAGGAGGACTCCATAAATTTAT
>JBKEHX010000064.1:0-9033 GCA_046711205.1 Flavobacteriaceae bacterium | reverse complement strand
CCCTCCGTTTGCGTTTTCCCAAGGAACAGCAAGAGCTACTGTTGGTGTGGTTGAAAGGCCTAAATCAATTACATTGATTCCCATTCCAAGTAGGGTTTGATTAACTAAAGTATGCACCATAGGGCCTGAAATTCGAGCATCTCGCCCAGTAACCACGGTTAACTTACCTTTTGTATTTGTAGCTAGCCATTGCCCGTAAGCGGAGCTAAAACGCACGATGTCAAGTGGTGTTAAGTTTAAATAAGGCTTTCCTCCTATGGTGCCTCGAATTCCAGAAATGGATTTTATTAAAGTCATTATTATATTTTATATTTTAATATTGCAAGATCGTATTTTTGACTGTTTAAAACTACCAACTATAACTCATTCTTACAAGTGCCATTAGCGCGTTTGGAATCGTTGTATTGCTACCTGGATTTATTATGTACTGAACGTTTGGTTTTAAAACAAGCGGATTTGAAAAGATAAATTCATATGAAATTTCAATGGCTGTTTCATTCTGAAGCTTTCCTATGCTAAATAGCGATTGATAATAGGGTGAAAATCGAGTATGTGCTATGGCAATTCCACCAGTATCATTTTCACGACTTGTAAAAAGACCTTTATAAATAAATCCACCTCCCCAATATGATTTTACAGGATTATATTGATTAGGTGAAAAACCGACTTGTGTAAAAACCTTTAATCCTTTTGTATTATTTTCTAAGTATGTTAGTTTTTCATCTCCTATGAAATAAATCCCTTGAGCGCTATTTTGATTAATCCCATTGAAAGTTTGATTTTGAGTATGGTTCCAAAAGCCTAATTTATAAGTAGCGCGAGTAATGCTGTCTTTTTTCTTTTCGTAGCTTAGTTCATGTATTATAAGGGCACCATCCGAACTGTTTAGAGACCATTTTAGAGAATTAGGATTGCTAACCTGAGAACCTGGATCACCATCATATATTCCATTTGTAAAATGAAGATTGGATGTGAGATCTAAAGAAATAAAAGCACCTAAGCCGGCAATAGGAAAAATTGATGTTGGTATATTTGCTGAAATATCAGGCTGAATACCAAATGAACTATTAACGAAGAATCCCCCAGCCTCAGTAATAGCAAAAACAGAATTCAAATTATGTTGCCCTAGGGTAATACTTCCCTTTTTAAAACGATGTTCATACCAAAACTCATAAAGCCTTGAGTTCGAATCTGCCTCTATATTATTGGCTATTTGAAAATCCCCCATCAATGTAGATAATGCGTTTCCATTATTATTTAATATTTAAACAAAAAAACTCCCATTCTTCCAAAAACCTAATTTTTCAGTGTCAAATGTAAAGGTTAAATCAATATTGCCTAAATACGCAAAACCTTGTTCAAGGCCACCACTCATGTTTGTAGCTAAATCCAAGGTATATACCCCTTCAAAAATAAATCTTTTTTTTGTCGACTGCGCCAGAAGAGATGAAGATACTGACAATAATAAAATAAGTGTAAAAAGGAGAAAAATTGACCTGAAATAGATGCTATAGGAAAAGAAAAAAGGGGTATTTAAAAGCAAATCAATTTTTTGTGTAGTTAATCAAAAGTAATCTATTTTAAAAACTATTAGATCCCTCCTAAATACTTTGGTATTAAAAAAGTAATTTTGATAATGAATTTTTTAGCTCATGTATACCTATCTGAAAACAATCTACCCATACCTGTTGGTAATCTAATTGCAGACAGGGTGAAAGGAAAAGGAGTTGCTGATTTTTCACCAATGATTCAAAAAGGAATTTTTCTACATAGGCGTATTGATAACTTTACTGACCGCCATAAGTTATTCAAAGAATGTGTTCCGCTTTTATTTCCAACTTACAGGCATTATAGCAGAGTGATTGTGGATATGTATTTTGATCATTTTTTAGCTGCAAATTGGACGATATATCATCTCAAAACCCTCGAATATTTTACTACTGAATTTTATATTGCTTTACAAAAAGAGGCCGAAAATCTTCCTAAAAAAATTCAAAAGTTTACCGCTGCAATAATCCGCTATAACTGGTTTAAGCACTACAAAACTATTTCAGGGTTAAAGCTTATGTTAATGCAAATGGAGCAACGCACACAATTTTCCTCAAAATTAAGTGCTTCCACGCCACAACTAAAAGAAAATTATACTTATTTTCATGACCATTTTTCAGAATTCATGACAGAAGTCATCGAGTTTACAAAAAACGAAAGAACAACCTTATGATACGATATAAACGTAAACTTTTTAATGGAAGTCTTCTACTATTTACAGCTTTATTATATTCTTGCACACAAGAGAGATCTGCTAAAGCAGCTGTAGTTAGCGCGAGGGTTGAAGCATCTAAAATTGGCGTTGGGATAATCGCAAGTGGGGGGTCTGCTTTTGATGCAATGATTGCTACAGACTTAGCCCTAGCCGTTTGCTATCCTAATGCAGGAAATATTGCAGGAGGTGGATTTCTTGTATATCGAACTGCTTCTGGTGAAGTTGGAAGTTTGGATTATCGTGAAAAAGCACCTTTAAAGGCCTTTGACGATATGTATCTAGATGAAGAAGGCAATGTGATCCCAAATAAAAGTACTTTAGGAGGTCTTTCAGTTGGTGTGCCAGGAACCGTTGCCGGTATGTTTGCCGTGCATCAAAAATTCGGAAGTTTACCCTGGAATGAATTGGTTCAGCCAGCAATTGATTTGGCTCGAAATGGATATAGGGTTACCGAAAAACAATATCACAGTCTTAAAAGTAAACAAAAGAATTTTATTGCCATGAATGGTGTAGAAACCTTTTATGCTCAAGAATTTACTGTAGGTGATTTGGTGAAAAATGAAGCCTTAGCAAAAACACTTGAGTATATTGCTTTAAATGGTAAAGATGGTTTTTATCGAGGGCCTGTAGCAGATGCTTTAGTGGCGAGAGTTAAAGAAACAGGAGGTATCATTAACCATGAAGATTTAGAGTCCTACCAACCAGTATGGCGTAAACCTGTTAGTTTTAAATACAAAAATCTAAAAATTCATACAATGGCCCCCCCCTCCAGTGGTGGAATTTGTCTAGGGCAAATCATGAAAATGATTGAGCCTTTTGATGTTGGACAATATGCTCACAACTCTCAAAAAGCGATACAGGTAATTGTAGAGGCAGAACGCCGTTCTTATGCTGATAGAAGTTTCTATTTAGGTGATCCTGATTTTGTGAAAATTCCACAAGACAGTCTTTTAGCGGCAGACTATTTATCTGAAAGAATGAATTCTTTTTCATTTAATAAAGCAACTAAATCATCTGATATTTCACCAGGTAGTGTTTTATGGGAAGAAAGTGAAGAAACTACACATTACTCTATTATAGATCAAATGGGAAATGCAGTAGCAGTTACCACTACTCTAAACGGGAGTTATGGCTCTAAAATCTTTGTTCAAGAAGGGGGCTATTTTTTAAACAATGAAATGGATGATTTTAGCAGTAAACCAGGCGTTCCAAATATGTTTGGATTGTTGGGTGGAAAAGCAAATGCAATTGCACCTCAAAAACGAATGTTAAGTGCAATGACACCAACAATAGTAGAACGAAATGGAAAGTTAGCCATGATTGTAGGGACGCCAGGTGGCTCCACCATTATTACCTCTGTTTTACAAACGCTTTTGAATGTATATGAGTTTGAAATGGACATCCAAGAGGCCGTTTCTGCTCCTCGTTTTCACCATCAATGGCTTCCAGATATTGTAATTTTTGAGCCTAGCGGTTTTAGCACTGCTTTAATTGAGAAGCTTCAAGCTAAAGGATACAAAATTAAAGAAGAGTACACTCGTATTATTGGACGTGTTGATGCCATTCTAATATCAGAATCAAACCAAATCTCTACAGGCGCGGATCCAAGAGGAGATGATACGGCAGTTCATCTTTATTAAATATTATCCAACAAACGTTTAAAAAACTTTATTAGTCATATTTTTGCGAGCTACACTTATGAAAATGAATGAAAACACTATAAACATTGAAGGGGCTAGAGTTCACAATTTAAAGAACCTAAACGTTAAAATTCCTCGCGATCAACTCGTTGTTATTACAGGACTTTCCGGAAGTGGTAAGTCGTCTCTTGCTTTTGATACTATTTATGCAGAAGGTCAACGCCGGTACATGGAGACTTTCTCTGCGTATGTACGTCAGTTTTTAGGTACTATGGAGCGTCCTGATGTAGACAAGATAGATGGGCTTTCTCCAGTAATTGCAATTGAACAAAAAACTACCTCAAAAAGTCCACGATCAACTGTTGGAACCATTACAGAGCTTTATGATTACATACGGTTACTGTATGCCAGAATAGGAACTGCTTATAGCTTCATTTCTAATCAGAAAATGGTAAGCTATACCGATCAGCAAATTCAAGATTTAATTTTTGAAGATTATATGAAATGCAAAATTATGTTTTTAGCACCCGTTGTAAAATCAAGAAAAGGACATTATAGAGAGTTATTCGATTCTTTATCACGTCAGGGTTTTTTAAGGGTGCGTATTGATGGAGATATCATAGACCTTAAACCCGGACTTAAGGTGGATCGCTATAAAACACATGATGTTGAGCTAGTTATTGATCGTTTTATTGTAAAAAAAGATGATTATTTTTTAAAGCGTATAAACGAATCTTTAGTTACCACCATGCATTATGGCCATGATGTTTTAATGATTATGGATATGGACACACAAAAAACACGTTATTTTAGTCGTAATCTAATGTGTCCCACTTCAGGTATTTCCTATCCAAAACCTGAGCCTAATTCATTTTCTTTTAATTCCCCAAAGGGAATGTGTCCTGAATGTAAAGGTTTAGGAGTACAGCATAAAGTAAATCTAAAGAAAGTTATTCCAGATGATAGTATATCTATTGCACAAGGTGGCATAACACCATTAGGAAACAAAAAGAATAGTTGGACCTACCGTCAAATAGAAACCATTGCTAAATGCTATGATTTTTCCTTGACGGACCCTATTCAATCAATTCCTCCAAAAGCAATGGAAATAATTTTAAAAGGGAGTAAAGAAAAATTTGAAATACCCTCCACATCTTTAGGGTTAACAAGAACCTATAAGATTGATTTTGAAGGTTTAGAAAATTATTTAGAATCTTCCTATGAAGAAGCTGCAACTGCAAGCATTAAAAGATGGGCTGCATCCTACATGGATAGCTATAATTGTATAGCATGCGATGGCTCGCGTTTACGAAAAGAATCGCTTCATTTTAAATTAAAAAACCACACAATTGCTGATTTAGTTTCTATGGACCTGAAAGATTTACATGAATGGATTGGAAATCTTTCCGGTAATTTAACTGTAAATGAAGAAAAAATTGGTGCGGAAATCATTAAAGAGATTCTGGTTAGACTTCAATTTTTACTTGATGTAGGACTACAATATTTACAACTTAATCGCTCATCAAAGTCACTTTCTGGTGGAGAGGCGCAGCGCATTCGATTGGCAACACAAATTGGTTCGCAGTTGGTGGGGGTTTTATACATTTTAGATGAGCCTAGCATTGGCCTACACCAACGTGATAATGATCGCTTAATTAACTCACTTGTTGCATTAAGAGACTTGGGGAATTCTGTGATAGTTATCGAGCATGATAAAGAAATGATGTTGCGTGCAGATCACCTTATTGATATTGGCCCTTTTGCAGGGAAAAATGGCGGTGAAATCATATCGCAAGGTACTCCAAGTAGTATTTTAAAAAAAGACACTCTTACATCAAAGTATCTGAACAATAGTTTACAAATTGAAATACCAGCTGCTAGAAGGAAAGGAAATAGAACTAAATTAACTCTATCAGGTTGCAACGGAAACAACTTAAAAAATATTACCGTTGATTTCCCTTTAGGAATAATGATTGGTGTAACTGGTGTTTCTGGCAGTGGTAAATCTACCTTAGTAAATGAAACCTTATACCCAATTTTAAATGCACATATTTTTAATGGGGTCAAAGTTCCACTTCCTTACGAAAAAATAACAGGATTAGAATTCATTGATAAGGTTGTTGACATTAACCAAAGTCCAATAGGTAGAACACCCAGAAGCAATCCAGCTACCTATTGTGGTGTTTTTAGTGAGGTTCGAAGTTTATTTACACTCACACCAGAAGCACAAATTAGAGGATATAAACCTGGTAGGTTTAGTTTTAATGTTTTAGGTGGTAGATGCGAAACCTGTCAAGGAGGCGGAATGAAAGTTATTGAAATGAACTTTTTACCTGATGTTTATGTAGAGTGTGAAAGTTGCCAAGGAAAAAGATTTAATAGAGAAACACTAGAAATACGTTACAAAGGAAAATCAATTTCTGACGTATTAAATATGTCAATTAATGATGCTTGTGTGTTCTTTAATGCCATTCCTAAAATACACAGAAAAGTTAAAATGATTCAAGATGTGGGCCTTGGTTACATTACCTTAGGACAATCATCAACTACGCTTTCAGGCGGTGAGGCTCAACGTATTAAACTTGCAAGTGAATTATCAAAAAAAGACACAGGAAACACCTTGTATATATTAGATGAACCGACTACTGGACTTCACTTCGAAGATATTAGAGTATTGCTTGAAGTATTAGATATTTTAGTAGAGAAAGGGAATACTGTACTAATTATAGAACACAATTTAGATGTGATTAAGCATGTAGATCATGTAATTGATATAGGCCCTGAAGGAGGGCGTTATGGAGGTGAATTAATTTGTAGTGGTTCTCCTGAAGAAATAATTGATCATCCTGAAAGTCATACAGCCACTTTCCTTAAAAAAGAATTTAAACTACATTTAAAACCCGCCTTAATATGAAAACGAACAAAAACTGGAATCAAGTAAAAACAAATGACTCGTGGGCTCTCTTTAAAATAATGAGTGAATTCGTAGAAGGCTATGAAAAATTAAGCGCCATAGGACCATGTATCTCTATCTTTGGATCTGCACGTACCCCAGAAGATCATCCTACTTATAATTTAACCATAGACATTGCAGAAGCGATTAGTAAATCAGGATATGGTATAATTAGCGGTGGTGGCCCGGGAATTATGGAAGCTGCAAATAGAGGAGCTCAAAAAGGTGGAGGAGCTTCCGTTGGATTAAATATTAACCTTCCGTTTGAACAATATAGCAATCCATACATTGATCAAGATAAATTAATTGATTTTCAATACTTTTTTGTTAGAAAAGTTATGTTTGTAAAATACGCGCAAGGTTTTGTTGTTATGCCAGGAGGGGTTGGAACCTTAGATGAGTTATTTGAGGCTTTTACACTTATTCAAACCTCTAAAGTTGCTAAATTTCCTATAATACTTGTTGGAAAATCATATTGGAGTGGTTTGTTAGATTGGCTAAAAAACACATTATTAGCTGAAAAAAACATCAGTCCTGAAGATTTGCTGCTTCTTGAGTTGGTAGACTCAGCTGAAGAAGTAATGGATTGTTTAGAACGTTTTTATAGTAAAGATAATTTTAAACCTAATTTTTAATGCGTTATAAATTTGTTTCTATTCTAACCTTCTTTTGGCTATTTGCTCTAACACTCTTAGCTACAAGTGTATTTGGTCAAGAAACAAAATATATTATTGATGCCACCTTGAATGTTGAAAAAGAAAGTATTGAAGTAAAGCAACAAATAAGCTTTACAAATCAAGACAGTAAAAAGATTAATTTTCTTTATTTACAAGATTGGATTAATGCGTATAAAAACACAAAAACACCCTTAGCAAAAAGATTTGCAGAAGATTTTAATCGCAAATTTCATTTGTCTTCTAAAAGTAAAAGAGGTTTTACAATGCTTGATTCAATAAGTGATATTGACCATCCTTTGGTTTGGGATCGTTTAGATACACAACCTGATATTATTAAGGTTTTCTTGCCTAAATATTTAAATCCGGGTGACACCATTATCCTCTCGCTTTCATATGTAATAAAGATACCGGACAGTAAGTTTACGGGGATGGGGATCAATGATAACCAGCGAGTGTATTTAAACCATTGGAATATATCCATTGCTCCTTTTATTAAAGGTTCTTGGTTACTACAAAGCAATTTAAATTTAAATGACTTTAGTGGCAACCCTTCGGACTATGAAGTTACATGGCATTATCCTGAAAATTACTTTTTAACTAGTAATTTAATAGAAACTGAAACTGTTATTGATAATACTAAAAAACATACCTCTTTTACTGATTTTAAAAGAATACAAGCCGACTTTATTTTTAACACCACTAATCGTTTTACTAGTATTAAACTTGAAAATGGTAAAGAGGTGGTTACAGACTTACTGCCGCCAGACGCGATTAATGTAGATCTGAAAAAGACTTTAGAGCGCGTGGTAAAATATGCAGACACTAGATTTTCTCCCTTTCCAAATGAAAAGGTCTTGATTTTAAAGTCTAACTATGATAAAAACCCCTTTTACGGTCTGAATCAATTACAAACTGAGGTTCAGATCTCAAAGAATAAAAGCATTGACATCAAGTTTTTTTCAGATACTTTTTTCTATGAAATTAAATTTCTTAAAGCCTATTTCGGAAGATATCTAAATCAAAATTTGGTGATTGATAAGCGAAAAAAACATTGGATCGTAGGAGGAATTCAGACCTATGCTATGATAAAATATATTGAAAATTTTTATCCAAATGAGAAAATGCTTGGAAGTCTTGCTAATTTTAAAATATTCAATATTCAACTCCTAAAAAACCATAGTGCCTCTAAAATAAAATTTAATGATGCATATGAATTTATTTATGAATTTGTAGAACATTCAAATATCCATCAAGCAGATTTACTTACAAAAGATAAGCTAAGCAAGATCAATGAAAAAATTGCAAGTCCAAACCATGTAGGAATTGGATTACGTTATATTGAAACTTCTCAGAATTCTCAGTGGCTTCCAAAAATACTTAAAACATATTTAACAGCTAAAGGAGACCTGGATTTTGAAAGTTTGCTTCGTACTAGTGATCAAAGTATCGATTGGTTTTTAAATGATTATTTAGGAAAAAGGAAATCTTTCGATATTAAAA
>JBKEHX010000063.1:0-9038 GCA_046711205.1 Flavobacteriaceae bacterium | reverse complement strand
TTAAATTGTTTTGATTTATTTGTGAATATGAGTAGGAAGTAAAAAAACCATTAAGCATCAGAAAAAAATATAATTGATAAGAGAGTATTTGTCTCATAAATAGGCTCGATAAATTCAGAAGATGTCTAAAGTATAAATAAGATTATAAAAAATCTAGTTTTGAGTTGTAAAAGAAGCAATTCATCAAATGAAAAGTTGGGATAACTATGTAATTACCCCTGAACCTATAAGTTCTTGTTTTTGATACCAGGCAACAAATTGTCCTGAAGTTATTGCAGATTGAGGATTTTCAAAGGAAACGTAAAGAGCATCCTCAGTTTGAAAAAGAGTTGCTTGTTGCAACGCTTGTCTGTATCGAATTCGAGTATTTACTGATAAGGTTTCTCCAGGCTTTAACTCTAAGTCTTCTCGAACCCAGTGGATATCCTCTTGAGCTACCTTTAATGCATGGCGAAATAGCCCTGGGTGTGCTTTCCCTTGCCCAACATAAATAGTGTTATCATCCACATTAGTATCAATAATGAACAAAGGCTCCACATTCCCCCCTACACCTAGTCCTTTTCGCTGCCCTATGGTATAAAAATGAGCTCCATTATGTTTACCAACTTCGACTCCATCTTTGGGCTGGTAGCGAACCTTTTTAGAACGATTTACTAAATCATCCTGATGAGTTGTGGATTTAGAGTAAACAGAAAAATCATTTGGAATTTCAATGATTGTTCCTGCTTTGGGTTTTAACTGCTGTTGTAAAAAATCAGGGAGTCTAACTTTTCCAATGAAACAGAGACCTTGAGAATCTTTCTTTTCTGCAGTTACTAAATCCTGTTTTAAGGCAATCTTTCTTACCTGCTCTTTCTTTAGATGCCCTATGGGAAAGAAGACCTTTGACAATTGTTTTTGAGTTAATTGACATAAAAAATAAGACTGATCTTTATTAGTGTCAGCAGCAGCTAAAAGCCGATAAAATTTTTCGCCTGAAGAAGAAATAAGATCTTCTTTTTGACAGTAATGCCCTGTAGCAACAAAGTCTGCCCCTAGCGATAAAACAATCTCTAAAAAAACATCAAACTTTATTTCACGATTACATAAAATATCTGGATTTGGCGTTCGACCTTTGGCGTATTCGTCAAACATATAGTCAACAATACGTTCTTTGTATTCTTTACTTAAATCAACTGTTTGAAACGGAATTCCTAATTTTTCAGCAACAAGCATGGCATCATTACTATCCTCTAACCAAGGACATTCATTAGAAAGAGTAACTGACTCGTCGTGCCAGTTTTTCATAAAGAGTCCAATGACTTCATACCCTTCTTCTTTAAGAAGATAAGCAGCTACACTAGAATCTACTCCCCCAGAAAGACCAACAATAACCCGTCCTTTTTTCATAAAGCAAAGATACGCAGTATAAAAGTATTATTTACGTCCTGCTTTTTTTTGCTGTTCAGCTTGCTCCATTGCTTTTTGAAGACGTGAAGAAAAACCACCTACTTTTTTAGGTTTCTTTTTGTTTTCTTCAATTTTAGTATGAATTTTTTGGTCATTAACAATAAAGTTTTTGATTACCAACATCAAAATAATGGTCAATAAGTTTGAAATAAAATAATACAAACTCAATCCACTTGCATAATTATTGAAAAAGAATAACATCATTAAGGGCATTAAATACATGATGATCTTCATGTTAGGCATGCCTGGTTGCTGTGGCATGGCCTGTTGCCCTGTGGTCATTTGTGTATAAAAGAAAATAGCAATTGAAGCTAAAATGGGAAATAAACTAATATGGTCTCCATAAAAAGGTATACTAAAGCCTAAATCATATACAGAATCATAAGATGATAAATCATCTGCCCATAAAAAACTCTTATCTCGTAACACAAAGGCTACTGGGAAAAACGAAAACAATGCATAAAAGATAGGAAGTTGTAACAAAGCGGGTACACATCCTGACATTGGATTTGCGCCAGCTCGTGAATACAAACTCATGGTTTCTTGTTGGCGTTTTACGGCATCGTCTTTATATTTATTATTGATGACTTCAATATCAGGACGTAATACCTTCATTTTAATTTGAGAAACATACGATTTATATGTTACTGGAGACATTGCCAAACGAACAATAACAGTCATTACAATAATGGCAATTCCAAAAGATAAAAAAGAAGATAAAAATCCAAACAAGGGTAAGAAAATCATACGATTAATCCACCCAAAAATACCCCACCCCATAGGGATAGATGTTTCTAAATCACCTTCTAAATTCTGAAGCGTATCATAATCTGTTGGACCGTTATAAAAAGTAAATTTGGAATCTAAATTACCGCTATTTAGAGCTAAGGGATAAGAAGTTTTAAAGGTTTTTGTGAATTTTTCTTCCAAAGCCTCTTCACTTGCTAAGTTAATTGACGTTAATTCTGCAGTAGCTATTGGAGTATCTGGAATCAAAATAGAACTAAAGAAATGTTGTCGGTAAGAAATCCAACGAATTCCTTTCTTAGTTTCTTTATCTTCTCCATTCAAGGAAAGATAATCAACGCGATCTTCTTCATAACCAAAGGTGAATTCTGTATAACGATTTTCATAGTCTATACTTCTAGAATTTCTAAAAGCATCTGTTTTCCATACTAAACTAGGAGGTGTAGCTGAATTCAATATAGTTTGCATTCCTTCAGATTTAAGAGATACTGTGTAAAGATATCCTTGCTTAGGAAACTCATATTCAAACACAATCCTTTGTCCTGGAATAATACTGGCGGTCATTACAAGTTTGTAGGCATCAGTGTAATCAAACAAGGTGGGGGTGAAAAATATATCACGTGTATTCAGCACACGTCCATCCTTTGTTGTTAATGTAATATTAAAGTCAGTATTAGCCTCTGAGATTAACCGTAAGGGTTTTTCTTCATAATTATCAAAATCATCTAACTGTAAAACAACAATTTGCCCTCCTTTGGACTGAATCTCGTAACTCAAATTTTCTGTGGAAATGGAAACATTCTCAAAAGATTTTGAAGTAAATAACTCCCCAAGATCACCAAAAACTTCTACTTTTTGTCTTTGAAGAATGGCTGCTGAAGTTTCATTATTACCAGGAGAAGAAGGGGTAACGACCTGCTCAGTAAATCCTTTTTCTAATAATTCCTGTTCTTCAGATGGTCCATTCCTATATAACATCCAAGTAAGGATTAATGCAATAAGGATGAATCCTATAAATTGATACGGGTCAAACTTTTTTTCTTCCATAGTTTTTTTTCTAGGGTTAAGCTTTTGTTTTATTTATTAAACCAGCTTTTATAAAGTCTACAAATAAAGGATGCGGGGTTGATACAGTACTTTTATATTCAGGATGAAATTGAACCCCAATAAACCAAGGATGCTTTTTGTATTCAACAATTTCTACTAGTCCAGTTTCTGGGTTAGTTCCAGTAACAACAAAATCTTGATCAAAAATCCGATCTAAATAGGCCTCATTAAATTCGTATCTGTGGCGATGACGCTCTGAAATTGTTTCTGATTCATATGCTTTGTGTGCAAGTGAATTTTTAGAAAGGGTGCAATCCCATGCTCCTAATCTCATGGTTCCGCCTTTATTAACTAAACTCTTTTGAGACTCCATTAAATCAATGACGGGTGTTTCACAGTTTTCGTCCATCTCAGTTGAATTAGCCGTTTTAAAGCCTGCTCCGTTTCGCGCATATTCAATAATAGCCATTTGCATTCCTAAACATATTCCAAAAAAAGGAATTTGATGTTTACGAGCATAGGCTATTGATGTAATTTTCCCTTCAATACCACGTTCACCAAATCCAGGAGCTACGATCAATCCATCGAGTGAATCCAATTTAGAGGCTACATTTTTATCATTAATTTGCTCTGAATGGATGCTCACTACTTCAATATTAGTTTCATTTATTGCTCCTGCATGAATTAAGGATTCTAAAATAGACTTATAGGAGTCCTGTAATTCAACATATTTACCAACCAAACCAATTTTTAAATTGTGTTTTGGGTTTTTATATTTATGTAAAAACTCATTCCAGCTTTTTAAATTAAGGAGCTGCTTAGGCTTTAGTTCTAGTTTATTTAAAACAACTTTATCGAGTCCTTCTTCTAACATCTTAAGTGGCACATCATAAATTGTATCTACGTCAATTGACTGAATAATTGCTTCTCTTTTAACATTACAAAAAAGAGCGAGTTTTTGACGTAATTCCTCAGAAAGCTCATGTTCTGTTCTACACACGATAATATCTGCAGAAATACCACTTTCCATTAATGTTTTAACAGAGTGCTGGGTAGGCTTTGTTTTTAATTCTCCTGCTGCTGCTAAAAATGGAATGAGGGTTAAATGAATAACTATTGCATTTTCACGACCTAAATCCCATATCATTTGCCGAACAGATTCTATGTATGGCAACGATTCAATATCTCCCACAGTTCCTCCAATTTCAGTAATAACAATGTCGTATTTATTGCTTTCACCCAAAAGACACATACGCTCTTTAATTTCGTTCGTAATATGAGGAATAACCTGTACCGTTTTACCTAAAAAATCACCTCGACGCTCTTTCTCAATTACGCTTTGATAGACCCTTCCTGTAGTTACATTATTAGCCTGTGAAGTATTTACATTAAGAAAACGTTCGTAATGTCCTAAATCAAGGTCGGTTTCTGCACCATCATCGGTAACAAAACACTCTCCATGTTCATAGGGATTTAACGTTCCTGGGTCTATATTGATGTAAGGATCATATTTTTGAATTGTAACGCTAAAATTCTGAGCCTGTAGTAACTTAGCTAAAGAAGCTGCTATAATACCTTTTCCTAAAGACGATGTAACTCCTCCGGTTACGAATATATATTTGGTGTTGGACATCCGGTTGTTTTTGACAGTTAACCTACCGGGCTCAAATTTACAAAATCAATAGTAACTTCTTGCCTGTATTGGCTATTCTTTTATCTCTAATATTTCATAACCCTTATGCTGCAAAATAAAAATTGCATCATTAGAAAATGATTCATTGATGTCTTTACGGTATAAAAACCGATTGGAAGAATATTCAGTTTCCCCCAATTCCAGCGATTCCCTTAAGTCTTTAGCGACAGCAGTTCGTAAAATTGCATCAAGAGTTAAATCATAACCACGCAGTGCTTCTTTAGTGGGTGGTTTTCCATAATCATTGACATAATTGGCAATAAAAGGCTCCGAAGATTTACTATCAAAGGGTTTAAAACCAACCGGATAGGTGAATTTTACCCCCCCTAACATGCTTCGTGATAAATTTTCGTTATCGTATGCATTTCCTCTAAAAGTTGTAAAGACTTGAACTTCTCTATCTTTTGTGTTTTGTGCATTAAATTGAGAAATAGCACTGGCAATGAGCGGAAAAGATTTAGACTCAAAAAGCACTTTATTTGGTAAAGAATCAACTAGCAAAGAATCAACCAACTCAGGTAAAATATAATCTTGTAGTTCTGGACGAAGGGTGGTGGCCCATGGAAACTGCCGCTTAAGTTCTTTTTCAATGGCTCGGTTTAAAGAATCAGCCACAATCACCACATTTTGAGTGGTATCAATCACCATTGCTAAATGTGCATACATTTTTGATCTAAAACGAGCTTCTTGGGTAACCGATTGGAAAACGTTTTTTCTCAACACAACAGGATTGGAAGAAAGGGGTGCGATTTTAGGAAGATGACTCAAAGAAGACTCATTCGAAATAATATTAAAATTTCTTGGAACCAATGGGCCGATTATAAAATCAAGATCCTTAAGCTCTCCCGAACGAATAATTTCCTGAATAGCAACTACATTATTTTCGGTATCTAAGGCGGTAAGTTCAATATCAATTCCCTTTTTAGCTGCTTGTTTAATTGCAAATTGAACCCCTGCATAAAAATCAAGTGAAATGGTGTGAAGATTTCTTCCTGCTAAAGTTTTTTCTGTATCTTCAATAGAATCAAACACAATTTCTTTAGCTCTAAAGGGCAATAAAACTCCTAATTTTACTTTAGATAGCTTTAATGTAGAGTCTAATAAATTAACACGCTCAACCAACAAGTCATTTTCAACTTTTAAAACACCACTTTGAGTTCCTGGAATTTTCAGGATCATCCCTGGTTGAAGACCAATAGTTTCTATATTAGGATTTAAAGAATCTAAAACTTGCTTGCTGACTCCTAATTTTTTCTCTATACGATAAAACCCCTCTTTAGGAAGAACTTTATAATAATTGAATAGAGAATCTTTTTCAGGAATAGCTTCTGTTTCTAAAGCGAACGGTACTCTAAGTAGTTGCCCTATTTTAAGACCCTCTTTTATTTGTGGATTTAAAGAGTCTATAACAGCAATGGTTGTGCTGTATTGATAGGCCAAACGCCATTTTGTTTCTTTAGGTTTTACTAAATGAGTGAAACTATTATTTTCAACTTCTTTAGAAGCTTTATCTTGTTCCTTTTGCATTGTTTGCTTTCCATATACTGGAATCCGTAATGTCATCTTTCTTCTAATCCCTACCCTTTCTAATAGTGGATTGTACTCTAATAGTTGAGCTTCAGAAATACCATACTGCTCTATTATAGAATCTAAAGTTTCCTGTTTGCCTACTTTATGATCACTAAATTTCTCAGGGGTTTGTGCCGAAAGGAAAAAGCTTCCTAAAAAAAGAAGTGATGTTAAGAGTACTTTAATTTGTTTCATTTTTTATTATTTTCAAAAACTATTCCCATTCAATTGTTGCGGGTGGTTTAGAACTAATATCATATACCACTCGGTTAACACCTTTTACATTATTTATAATCTCATTAGATGTTTTTTGCAAAAATTCATAGGGTAAGTCTACCCAATCCGCGGTCATTCCATCAGTTGATTGAACTGCTCTCAATGCAACACAACTTTCATAAGTTCTCTCGTCTCCCATTACTCCTACACTATTTACGGGAAGGAAAATAGCGCCTGCTTGCCAAACTTCATCATACAAACCCCATGTCTTAAGGCCTTGAATAAAAATAGCATCTACCTCTTGTAGCATTCTCACTTTTTCTCTTGTAATATCCCCTAAAATACGAATGGCCAAACCAGGCCCTGGAAACGGGTGTCTGCCTAAAAGCTCTGAATCCATTCCCATACTTTTTCCAACCCTACGAACTTCATCTTTAAATAACATACGAAGAGGCTCTACCAATTCTAATTTCATGTAATCTGGTAAACCGCCAACATTATGGTGTGATTTTATAGTAGCTGAGGGACCATTTACTGAAATAGATTCAATGACATCGGGGTAAATAGTTCCTTGCCCTAACCATTTTACACCTTCTATTTTATTTGCTTCAGTCTCAAAAACATCAATAAATGTATTTCCAATAATTTTTCGTTTAGCTTCAGGATCAGAAACTCCGTCTAAGGCATTTAAAAATAAATCGGACGCATCAACCCCTTTAACATTAAGACCCATTCCAGAATACTGAACCAGTACCTCGTTAAATTCATCTTTTCGTAACAAACCATTATTTACGAAAATACAATTCAGCTTATCTCCAATAGCTTTATGCAATAGCATTGCTGCCACAGAGGAATCTACGCCACCTGAAAGGCCAAGAATTACCTTGCTTTCTCCAACTTTTTCTTTCAGATCTTGCACTGTCATATCCACAAAAGAATCTGGTGTCCAGTCTTGAGCTACTCCTACAATGTGTACTAAAAAATTTTCTAAGATTTTTTTTCCGTCTAAAGAGTGGTAAACCTCAGGGTGAAACTGAATGGCATAAGTATCTTCGTCTTTTAACTTATAAGCTGCATTTTGCACATCTTCCGTACTTGCTAATAATTCAGCTCCTTCAGGAAGTTTCAAAATAGTATCCCCATGACTCATCCAAACTTGACTGTTATCCCCTATATTATTAAAAAAAGGAGCAGCAGTATCTATATGTTTTAATTTTGCACGCCCATATTCCCGAGTGTTCGATTGACTCACTTTTCCACCAAAAAAATGGGCAAGATATTGTGCGCCGTAACAAATACCTAAAAGAGGTATCTTTCCCTTAATCTCTTTTAAATCAGGATGGGGTGCTTCTTCACTTCGAACGGAAAAAGGAGAGCCTGATAAAATTACTGCCTTAAAGCTTGAAACATCTTTTGGAAGGTTGTTATACGGTTGAATTTCACAGTAGATAAATAATTCCCGAACACGACGCGCAATTAACTGAGTATACTGGGAACCAAAATCGAGAATAAGTACTTTTTCTTGCATGAGCAAAAATACAATTATAGCCGAATAAAACAAGTGCTCTTCCTGCCAACAAAAATATCAACTTATTTTGCTGTGATTAATATTCTACTAAAACGAAGTTTGGATTCATGGGATCCAGCGCATCAAAAAGAGTTGGTAAAAAGGCATCACCCATTTCTAAATAAAGAGTAGTGAAATTTAAGGTGCGTTCCTGAAGTGTGTCACCCGGGAAAAGCTGTTCATGAATTTCTACTAATCGCTTCACCTCATCTGCCAGCAAACGTTTTTGCGCCTTAAACAAACGCTTTTCTAAATTAGAAACACCCCTTAACTGCTTTTTTTCTTGAGCATTAACTGCACCTTTAAAGGATTTATCTGTTTGCGCTACCAATCCATTTAAATAATCAAATTGCTTATTTAGCTCAGCTTTTAAGAACGAAAGATCCAAATTGATGTTGCTTATTTCCCGTACCTTTTTATTGATCAAAGCATTTCTTTTTAAAAAGACATCAGAAATATCTAAATCAAAATTCTTGATTTTTTTAGTGGTTTTTTCAGGATAGATAACTGCTGAATTCCTAAGAAGTAATGAAGGAAAAGGAACATTTAAAAAGTTAAAATGTTTTTTAAGCTGAAACCAATAGGCCAGCTCTCCCCCTCCACCAATGTAACACAAATTGGGTAAAATCACCTCTTGGTATACTGGGCGTAATATTACATTAGGAGAAAAATATTCAGGGTGAGCTTCTAAGAGTTTCAAGAAAGCGTTTTCAGAAAAGCGTTTTTCAATTCCATTTAACAAAAAATATC
>JBKEHX010000062.1:0-9070 GCA_046711205.1 Flavobacteriaceae bacterium | reverse complement strand
ATATGGTGGGTGCTCCCTCTCAATTGGAAATGTTTGATTATAAACCTGAGTTACATAAACTTCATAACCAACCCTGTCCCGAGTCTTTATTGAAAGGTAAAAAATTTGCATTCATTCAAGGCGTGCCAAAAATGCTTGGTCCTCAAGCTAAATTTTCACAAGCAGGAGAATCTGGAAATTGGATTTCAGAGAACCTACCCCATTTCAAAACAGTTATTGATCAAGTTGCTTTTTTAAAAGCGGTAAATACAGATCAATTTAATCATGGACCCGCACAATTGTTAATGCACACGGGGAGCCCCCGTTTTGGAAGACCCAGTCTTGGTTCGTGGGCTACCTATGGTTTAGGCTCTGAAAATCAAAGCCTACCTGGTTTCGTGGTTTTAACTTCTGGAGGAACACCGGATGCTGGAAAAAGTGTTTGGGGAAGTGGGTTTTTACCTTCCGTTTATCAAGGAATTCAATGCCGTTCTAAAGGAGATCCCGTTTTGTATTTAAAAGATCCTAAAGGAGTTTCTAGAAACCTAAAAAAAGAACTACTCTCATCTATTAATGAGATAAATTATAAAGAATTTAAAGCCCAAGAAGATCCTGAAATTCTTACTCGGATCAATCAATATGAAATGGCGTACCGAATGCAAATTACGGTTCCCGAAGTGATGGATATTCAAAATGAACCTGAATCGGTTCAAAAAATGTATGGCATTACACCAGGAGAAGAATCTTTTGCCAATAACTGTTTGTTGGCAAGAAAAATGGTCTCTAGTGGGGTGCGCTTTGTACAACTTTATGATTGGGGTTGGGATAGTCATGGAGATTCAGCAGCAAACGCTGTTGATTTGGGATTAAGAAATAAATGTAGAGAAATTGATCGACCCATTACCGCGCTTTTGATGGATTTAAAACAGCGGGGGCTTCTGGATGAAACTCTTGTGGTGTGGGGTGCGGAATTTGGCAGAACTCCAATGCAAGAAAATCGAGAAGGCAGAGTCATGGGCTTCAAGGGGCGAGACCATCATGGAGATGCTTTTACAATGTGGATGGCTGGAGGCGGGATTAAAAAAGGTGTCGTTCATGGCCAAACCGATGAAATTGGATATTCCGCCGTTGAGGGTAAGGTTTCAGTTCATGATATTAATGCAACAATTTTACACCTCTTAGGTTTTGATCATGAGGAGTTTACCTATGACTTCCAAGGTAGACATTTTCGGTTGACCGATGTGGAAGGCAATGTAATCCGAGAGATTTTATCTTAATATAAATGGATGTAGTTTTTACTTTTTTTGGACGCTTTCACCCTTTACTGGTTCATTTACCTATTGGTTTTATTTTAATGGGTTTGTTGTTTGAGCTTAATAAAAAGAAGTTGAATCCAAATTCATCTTTTTTAACATTCATCTTTTTTTGGGCAACTATCAGTTGTCTTTTATCTATTTCGAGTGGAATATTTCAATACCAGCAAGAGGGATATTTATGGGATGATATCAAAGGACATTTTTTTGCAGGTTGCTTTACTTTACTCTTGTCCTTTGGATTTTATCTTTTCCTCAGAGGAAATGTTATTGCTTCCCGTATCCCTAGGTTATTTTACACTTTAGGATTGTTAATTGTACTATTGGTAACAGGTCATTTGGGAGGTAATATTACCCATGGAGAAGATTATTTAACCGAACCACTTCGTGCCATCGTTGGTAATAGAGGAGGGTTAGATGAAAAGGTATTAAGCGTTGAGAGTTATCGAAATCAAGCTGTCTATGGTGGGTTAATAGAACCCATTGTATCGAATAAATGTGTACGCTGTCACAATCCTAAAAAAATAAAAGGAGGCCTTCAAATGCACACACTTGCTGCGCTTAAAGAAGGAGGTGAAAATGGACCCATTCTTGATTTTGATTTTCCTGAATTAAGTGAATTGTTAATACGGATTCACCTGCCTGAATTGGAAAAAAAGCATATGCCTCCAAGAGCACAAAAACAATTAACGGTTGCTGAAATAGAAGTCATGAACCAATGGGTTAGTTCAGGAGCTCCAGAATTCAAAACCTTAGGTGAATTAGAGTTTACTGAAAATCAATTGGCTTCTTTTATGGTTCAAGAGAAAGAGGAAATTTACCCTACTCTAAACTTAGAATCTCCTGATAAAAAAGCGATAGACAGCCTGCGGTCATTGGGAGTTTTAATCACGCCCATAAAGGAAAACACTAAGTTTTTGTTTGTGAGCACTATAAATTATAAAGCGTTTAGTGATAAAGAGTTAGCACTTCTCATTCCCCTTAGGCAGCACATTGTGAATATAGATTTAAGCGAGAGCACTGTGACGGATACTGTTTTTAAGGTTTTAAGCAAGTTTCCAAACCTAGTAAGTATCAAACTAAATAAGACTGTAATTACAGGCAAAGGTGTTGATCAATTGTCAGTTCTCATTAATTTGAGAAAACTACATTTAATAAACACGAATTTGAATGCTGAGGCTATTCCAATTATAGCAAATTTTACAGCACTAGAAAAAGCTTTTGTTTTTCAATTCAATCAAAATTTAGCAACAGAAGTTTTATTGCCATCTGAAGCGAAGGAGCGTATTGATTTTGGACATTATATCTTGGAAGATTTACCTTCTGATTCGGTAGTGTATTGATTTATAAAGTTGAAAGATTGACTTTTGAAATACGATTGTTTACTATTTTATGTTATTTTAGCGTGTCTCACAAATCCCAGAACTTACAGAAGAGGATATGCCTGTGGTTTAAAAGAAAACACCCCTGAAGGAGAGTTTGGATTACACCTCTCTATATCCGGTTAAGCCCTAAGGAAAACCCCCTACTTTATAAATCTCTAATACTATGATTTTCATTAATATTAGATAGAATATTTGGGGTTTAATGTATGTAGTGTCTTATATGCTGAAGTTCTGGGTTATATACTAGATACAAGAACTAGTATCAATACTGAAAACGATTCTAAAAACCCAACCCCTTGTTTAGAAATCGTAGAATAAATGAAAACTTTTAAAGGGTATTTTTAAATAAAAAAGCTTTTCCTTTTTTTAATGTAATGTTGAAGGCGTTTTCGTCATAAATTAGAGTGAACTTTTCATCACTTTTGGCAGTTAAAATTGCTTGGGTTAGTTTTCCATCCTCCCATTCCAAATCAACTAGGATATTATTTCTAGCTTTTAATCCTGTAACAGCACCTTTTTTCCATAAGGTGGGTAGGGCAGGAAGTAGTCGAATAATATTGGCTTCATGTGACTGTAATAAAAGTTCGGCAACCCCTGCAGTATAGCCAAAGTTTCCATCAATCTGAAATGGGGGATGGGCATCAAATAAGTTGAAAAAAATTGATTTTTCAAAAAGTAGCTGAATATGTTCTTGAGCCATTTTACCGTCTAAAAGTCGTGCTGCACAATTGATAAGCCAAGCTCTGCTCCAGCCCGTTCCTGCTCCACCGTTTGCCAGACGATGATCAAGGGTTTTTCTGACTGCATCAAACAATTCTGGGGTATGAATTGCACTAATTTGATTACCAGGGTGAAAACCATACAGGTGTGACATATGTCTATGTCCTGGTTCGAGTTCTAGATATTCAAGGTCCCATTCTAAAATTCGACCATCGTTACCCAGAACAAATCCAGGACGAAGTTCTTTTAGTTGTTTTTTTATAATCGACACCCATTCATTATCTAGATTCAAAATTTGTGCTGCTTTGAGATAATTTGTAAAGACCTCTGCTATGATTTGCTGGTCCATGGCACTTCCTAAACAACTTGATACAGGAAGATCTTCGTTATTTAAATATCTATTTTCTGGAGAAGTAGCAGGGGCTGAAATCAATGTTCCATCTCGTGGGTCTGTAATAAGCCAATCACTGTAGAACTGTGCAACTAACTCAATAGCCGGGAAGGCACGTTTTTCTAAAAAGGCATAATCTTGAGTAAATTCAAAATGGTTCCAATAATGTTGAACCATCCATCCTCCAGCACCAAAGGAGGCTCCCCAGTATGCTGTGGGAGCTCTCAGCCAAGTAGGAGCCCAGACATCTGTTGCATGGGGAAGAAAAGATCCCCTTGCTCCAAAATTGTCTTGGGCGGTCTTTTTGCCATTTTCCAATAAACGATCTACAAAATCAAAAAGGGGATTATTTAATTCATCTAATTGAGTAACATTTGCCAACCAATAATTCATTTGGAGGTTAATATTTAGATGATAGTCTGCATTCCAAGGCGCAGAAATATGTTGATTCCAAATTCCTTGAAGATTTGCAGGTAGGGTTCCTTCTCGAGAAGATGCAATTAAAAGATAGCGACCAAAATGAAATAAAAGTTCTTGTAGTTCTAAATCAACGTACCCTTTTTTAACAGCTTCAATTCTCTTGTTGGTTGGAATTGATTGAGATGTATTATCTGTTTCAATGTTAAAATTTACACGATCAAAAAAAGACTGATGATCTTCAATATGTTTTTCTTCAAGATTAGAAATCGAAAAAGATTCAATTGCTGCTAAGTTTTTTTGATTTTCAGCCACAAAATTTTCATGATAAAAAGAGGAATTGGAAACAATGAAAAAAACCACTTTTTTAACCCCTTTTAATTCTAATTTATTTTGATTTGAAACAATAATTCCGCCTTCATGTTCTGCTTTTAAAATTGTTTCAAAGGCAACCCCTTCAAGAATTGGAGCTGGTTTAGAATCAAACATTCCGTTACGTTGTGTCACTTCGCCTTTCATAACTAATTGGGAATTCGATTTTGAAGAGACTGTTACGGTGGGAAATCCCTCATCTTTTGGACGACTGAGACGTACAAATCCATTAAGACCTTCAGGATGTTGCGAGTCAATTGTTATGATAATCGCTTGATGAGGATGTGACACAAATACGTTTTCTTGCACCAAATATCCTTCGTTTTTGTAAGTAATGTTTGCTTTAGCTGTATTTAGATTAAGACTTCTTTTATAATTGCTAATTGAATCATGATCTAGCTTTATATATAGATCTCCCAAGGTTTGATGAGAGCGAACAACCGTTTTTCTTGAAAATTTTTCCACTAAAAGGCTGTCGGTTTCTTTTATTTTCCCTTCAACTAAAAGGTCTCTTATCTTGTCTAAGTCTTCAGCGTTTCCCTCGGGATTGTCCCATCCTAAATCATTGGGCCAAAGGGAATCATCATTCAATTGAATATGCTCTTCTTTTGGATTTCCATAAACCATTGCTCCAAGCCTGCCATTTCCTAGAGGAAGGGCTTCCTCCCAGACATTTGCAGCTTCACTATACCAGAGAATATGTTCGTTTGTATTCGCTTTTTGAACATCAGAATTGCATGAGAAAATCAAACTAAAATAAGTTAGAGATAGAATGGGAATTGTATTAATTATTTTTTTCATTTTAAAAAGATTTATGCCTATTGTATTTGGAGATTTTTATTTTCTCTTAAAAATATTTTATTTTTCTTGAATTTCTTTTTATTATTTTTTAATGGATTAATTAACCTTTAATGGTGAAAATTCAAGTGCTTTATGAACCCATTTGTATGATGCTTTCGGTCCATATAATCCACCAATATTCCCTATCCCTACTAAAGCTATCATAGTGAAATTATTTAAATCCACTTGAAGTGGAGTTTTAATAATGGAGGAAGGGTCTGACATCGCTGCAGCTCTATTAATAATTAATTGTTGAGTTTGCATTGCTACTTGCAGCAGCAGCAGCATTTCTGTCTGCGGTGATTTTTGCTCCTTCAGCAGCAGCTTTTGAACCTGCCATATAGTCCCAGCCAATTGGTTTTTTTTCTTGAAGTGTTCCAATGGTATTACCATTTTTATCTTTAACAGTATAGTATTGAGAATACACAGTCACCGATATAAGTAAAACAAGAAGTAGTTTTTTCATTGTGTTGGTTTTGAACTCTATAAATGTAACAAAAATCTAAAAACCAATATATATTTCTCCTTTTCCTTGATTTTGTAGCTCCACTATGAAAATAGTCCTAATCATAACTACTGACTGATTAAAACGTTACTGACTAAAAGTCGCAGTTTTCTTTTTGTTTGCTTGAGGTGTTTTATCAGGAAGAGGTGTTATTTTTTTATCCCATCTACCTGATTTACTACTATATATCTGGGCTGAAATAATATCCTATCTATTGCTAAATCATATTCATCTTGGTCATAAATGACGTTTAGTTAAAAAAACTATTATGGCTATTTTTTCAGGAGAAGTAACAATTAAAGTGAAATTCAAAAACATTAATGATAAGCGGGATGATATAGGAAGTACTATTCTTGAAAATAAACTTGCTTCTGCTCTTCAAAATAAACCTTTGTTGACCCGTGATGAACTGATTAAATCTCTGGGTATTTCAGGTTCATTACTTGACAAATGGATGAAACCTATGAGTGAGGCAGATATTATAAAAGACAAACCAGACTTCTCAAAAATAGCAATCAAAAAAGGAAATAGAACTTGGTTTCCATTAGCAGAAGTAAAACACATTTTCCGCTCATAGCTTGGTGAAGAAGTTTGGAATAAGCGCGCCCTCCCCATAAGAATAGTGGGATGATGATGGAGGATATTGGAGTTTATTGGGAATACCCTAAGCTAAAAACAAGTAATTCGTCTTTTAAAATTTCATAGACAATGTAAATAATTATAATATCTTTATTCTTCTTAATTTTTGTTTTCACATTTAAACAAACATTAAAAACACTTGATCAAAAAATAAAAATCATGAAAAAAACCCTCTCATTAATACTCGTTTTATTTTGCTTATTTTCTTGTCAATCAATCCCTAATAAAAAAGTAATTGAGATAGGAACTTTAGCAAAAATTGATGTACACGCTCACTACCAATATTCAAGATCTTATTTGCCCACTTTTTTTAAAAAATGGAATATGCGCTCTGTTTTAGTAGATGTTGCAAAGGAAGAATCCTTGGGAGTTTCAAGAAGTTGGGGAAATTATCTAAATCATGCGACTTCACAGCATGAACTATATTTCCTATGTACCTCTTTGATTGGAACAGGAATTGACACCCCAGATTTTGTTAAAAAAGCAATTCAGCAATTAGAAGAAGAAATTAGCTCAGGTGCAAAAATGGTTAAAGTTTGGAAGAATTTTGGAATGGTAACACAAGATGCTTCGGGGAATTTTATCCAAATTGATGATATGCGATTACAACCCATTTGGGATTATTTGAAAAGCAAAGGAATTCCTGTTATGGCACATATTGCCGAGCCAGAACAGGCTTGGAGAGCTCTTGACCCAAAAAACCCTCACTATGGGTATTATAAAAAAAATCCACAATACCATGCCTATACAATCCCTGAAATTCCTTCTTATGAGACTATTATTGCTGCTAGAGATCGTTGGATAGAAAACAACTCAGATTTACAGATTTTATGTGCGCATCTTGGAAGTATGTCCCACGATGTGGATATGGTGGCTACAAGATTGGATCAATACCCAAATATGTCAATAGAAATAGGAGCCCGTTTTGGCGATTTGGCCAGTCAAGATTCTAAAATAGTGAGTGCTTTTTTTGAAAAATATCAGGACAGAATTATGTTTGGATCAGACTATGGTAACTCTAAAGGAGAAGCTTCAATGACAGCAGCCGAACTCAAAGAAGAAGAAAATGATTTAGATATAAATTACACCAGTCTTTGGCGCTACTTATCAAGTGATGATTCCCTAGAAATACGAGGGCAAAACACCAAAGGCTTAAAGCTAAATCAAAGCATTTTAGAGAAAGTTTATGCTTTAAATGCAATTAACTTATTGAAATTGAAATAAGAAAAACAATATGATTAAGTCCCATTAACTTCTTTGATTTATAAACATGGGGGGGTCTAGAATCGTTTTTAATTTAGTTACTACTTCTTTTATCTAGTACATAACCCCAAACCTCAGCATATAAGACACTACATACATTGAACCCTAAATATTCCACATAATGATATGAAAATCAAAGCATTATAGATTATTTATGTAATGGTTTTACTTAGTATATTTTTTTATGTAGGGGTGTAATTCAAACTCTCCTAGTCAGAGGTGTTTTCTTTTAAACCACAGGCATATCATCTTCAAGACACAAACTACCTTGACAAACATTTAAAAGAGGACAACTACAATCTGGTATTAAAATAGGATTTACTCACCTGCACTAAAGAATAATAAAGTTTTAGGAAACTATGGGAAATCAAATTTCACTTAATCGTTGCATATAAATAGAATTTTAGGAAAAAATGTTCCTAGATTTGATAAAACATATGGAATATCTAAAATTACTTTCAGAATCTTTTTTAGGCGTTTTAGACTGGACCTTTAATCAGATTTTTTTCAGAGTACCTAATTATGAAAATTATTTTTGGGGTTTAATCATAATTTCATTTTTAGTTTGGACTCTTGAATTAATTTTTCCATGGCGAAAAAGACAAAAAAAAATTAGAGTAGATTTTTGGTTAGATTTATTTTATATGTTTTTTAACTTTTTTATTTTTTCAATAGTTATTAATGGATTTTATGAAATTTTCAATAAACTAATGAATGATTTATTCAATTTGAAGACAAATTCTTTTGCGTTTTTTGAATTATCAAATTTTTCTTCTGCAATTCAATTAGTTATATTTTTTGTGACTTTAGATTTCGTTCAATGGTTTACTCATATTTTAATGCATCGCTTTCCATTTTTATGGAAATTTCATAAAGTACACCATTCGGTCAAAGAAATGGGCTTTGCAGCTCATTTTCGTTATCATTGGATAGAAAATATTTTATATAAACCTTCTAAAGTTTTTGTAATTATGCTGATTGGTGGGTTTGAACCAGAGCAAGCCTATATAATTCACTACCTCAGTATTGCTATTGGACATCTAAACCATGCTAACATAAAGCTTAGTTATGGTCCTATGAAATATGTTTTCAATAATCCTATTATGCATCTTCATCACCATGCTTATTCATTTCCAAGTAAATTTAAAACAGGAGTTAATTTCGCTATCAGTTTAAGTATTTGGGATTATCTATTTAAAACAAATTATATTCCCAATACAAATGAATATATAAAACTAGGATATAA
>JBKEHX010000061.1:0-9205 GCA_046711205.1 Flavobacteriaceae bacterium | reverse complement strand
CTTGCCGCGCCCACATTATTGATTTCCCACCTACTTGGTAGCCTCTAAGCCAATCAAAAGGTTTTTGCTGTATATAGGGATGTTCTTCATCTTTAACAAAAAAATGTTTAGCATCTTCTCTAAAAGCATAGCATCTACTGGCAATGGGATTTTCTTTTTTTCTTTTGTCGTAAGTCTTCCGCGGTGTTCAAATTCCCATGGCTGCATGTTGGTGGTTGGGTAGTCTTTTAAGTGCTCTACGTTGGGGCCACGCTCTAATAAAAGGGTTTTAAAGCCTTGTTCAGTAAATTCTTTGGCAGCCCAACCACCCGACATTCCTGCCCCAACCACAATGGTATCAAAAGTATTGGATTTCATATTTAATTTGTTTAAACAGCTACGTCTCCGAAATATCGTCCTGGCATAAATTCAAAGCCTAAATAGTTTTTCATATAATTTTCAAATGTCTCAAAATACAAAAGAGAATATTTTTTCAGTATTCCTATAAAATCAGCAATAGGTGCTATTTGATCAAATTGAAGAGTTAAAAATGAAAATTGTTTTTCTGGGGTGAGCATTTCAATTTCAATTTCTTTGGTAGGAGATAGTACAAGTTGAAAGTCCTCAAGGCCCTTTAAAAACTCAAGAATTATTTCATCATCTAAGCAATCATTAACCTGCGTTAAAACAAGTTTTTGTCGGCTTTCAGGTGTTGGAAAGTTTTTTAAGTCTTCTGGAAGAATACAATTAGAAATCCATCCAATCAAATCTTGTTGTTCTTTTTGGACATTTGGTAGGCGGCTAAAAACAAGCTCGGGTGTTAAACTACACGCATACGGTATAAGGGTTAAGCCTCCGGCTAAAACCCCGACATTTTTTAGAGCATTTCTCCTATTCATAAAACCGTTTAGTTTAGTAAAAATCAATTTTATTGCGAATACAATCTAGTAAATAAAGGCGTATGTTTATTTCTCCAATTTCATAAAAATCAATCCATCATTTATTGAGTACTTTTATCTCAAATTAAAAATATCATGGAATTAGAATTTGGCGAACAAGTAGAACTTATCATAGGAAGAGAGACCGACTTAGGCTTTAATGTCGTAATCAATGGATCTTTGGAAGGACTACTCTACAAGAACGAAGTTTTTGAACCACTAGAAAGAAACATGAAAACGGTGGGATACATTAAAAAAATAAGAGAAGACGGGAAGTATGACATTTCCCTTCAGCCGCAGGGTTTTTTGAATGTGATTGATAAGCACTGTGCAACTATTTTAAAAAAACTAGAACCTTCTGGGGCATTACATCTTTCGGATAAAAGTAGTCCAGATGAAATTATGCTGCAGCTTCACTTAAGCAAAAAAGCGTTTAAAAAAGCGCTTGGGGTCCTTTATAAAAAGAAGAAAATTATTATTGAAAAAGACCAAATCACCTTAGTTAAATAGCGCTTGAAATAGTATTGTATGGAAATAGGAATTGATAGTTTTGCAGCGGTAGACATTACAGAAGGTAATCCCTCTCCTGAAGACCGCGTTCACGCAATAAAAGATCTTATAGACCGAATTGTCTATGCAGATGAAGTAGGAATAGACTTTTTTGGAATTGGCGAACACCATCGAGAAGAGTTTTTAGACGCTGCACCACACATGATTTTGGCTGCTGCTGCCTCACGAACAAAGCGTATAAAATTGAGTAGCGCTGTTGCAGTTCTGAGTGCCGCGGATCCAGTTCGTGTTTTTCAAAATTACGCCACTCTTGACCTTATTAGCTCAGGCCGTGCAGAAATGGTTGTTGGACGGGGCTCTTTTTCAGAATCATTTCCTTTATTTGGATTTCAATTTGAAGATTATGACGCTCTATTTAAAGAAAAACTAGAGTTGCTATTGCAGATTCGCACTTCTGAAGTGATTTCTTGGTCTGGAAATTATCGTGCTCCTTTAAAAGAACAACTTATTACGCCTAGACCCTTTCAAGAAAAAATGCCTGTTTGGCTAGGTGTTGGAGGAACACCGGCTTCTTTTGAACGTGCTGGAAGTATGGGACTACCTCTTATGATTGCAATTATAGGTGGCGAAACACACCGTTTTCGCCCATTAGTTGATTTGTATCGTAAAGCAGGAGCTGAGGCAGGTTTTACCTCTGAAGAATTACGCGTAGGAATTCATTCATTGGGATATGTAGCTGAAACAAAAGAGAAAGCAGTGGCAGATTATTTCCCTGGTTATGCGATAAACTTTACCCGTATTGGCCGTGAACGTGGATGGCCACCAGTTACAAAGCAAGGCTTTGAAGCACAAAATGGCCCAAGGGGTGCTTTGTTAGTGGGAAGTCCAGAAGAGATTGCCGAAAAGATTTTACAGCATAGTGCCTCCTTGGGGGGCATTTCTCGTTTTAACTTCCAACTAGATAATGCTAATTTAACCCACGACCAACTAAAAAACACCATGCGACTAATTGCTCATAAAGTAATTCCAATTATTAATAAGGGATAAAATAATTATTATAACAACTTAATAAAGAAGGGATTAGATAGAATTTCTTCATCTAAATTATATGATATTTAAAAAGGCAACTCGCTATTTCATGGTATTTTTTTATGCTGCTGCAGGTCTGGCTCATTTTTTTACACCTTCTTTTTTTCTGGCCATCGTTCCGCCCTCACTGCCCCTTCCTCTAGTCCTGGTGTATATAAGTGGTTTTTTCGAACTACTTTTTGGCATAGCATTACTAACCAAATACAAGAAATGGGGGGCTTATGGACTGATTCTTTTATTAATAGCAGTATTTCCAGCCAACATTTATCTAGCAATAAGCCCGGAGGCACAAGAAGCGTTGGAGACTTCAAAACAGATGGCGATTTTACGCCTACCCTTTCAATTTCTTTTTATAGGAATAGCATATTGGCATTCAAAAAAGGATTAGAGTAAGAAGAGCTGCTTTTCCGATGTCTTCAAACCTTAGAGATTAGTTTTACATCCTTGTTTGATATGTATATAACTCATGATACCTTCCTTTTGCCTCTATAAGTTCATCATGTTTACCACGCTCTACAATGTCACCCTCTTCAATGACCAAAATTTGGTCTGCTTTTTGAATGGTACTAAGTCGATGGGCAATAACAAAGGTAGTTCTGTTACGCATTAATACAGCTAAACTTTTTTGAATAAAGGCTTCACTTTGCGTATCTAAATTAGAGGTGGCTTCATCTAAAATAACAATTTTAGGTTTTGCCAGTAAGGCTCGAGCAATAGAGATTCGCTGCCGTTGCCCCCCAGATAACTTTACCCCTCGCTCCCCAATAAGGGTGTCTAGGCCATCCTCAAAGCGATCGGTAAATTCATTTACATAAGCCCCTTTTACAGCCTCTAAAAGGTCTTCTTTAGAAGCATTTGGACGTGGGAAAAGAATATTTTCCCGGATCGTTCCTTCATATAAAAAATCATCTTGAAGCACAACCCCAAGTTGACTTCTAAAGCTTCTTAAATCTACTTTAGTTAAATCAGTTCCATCAATTAATACATGCCCAGAAGTAGGATTTAAAAAAGCAGTGACTAAACCCGCAATGGTAGATTTTCCGGATCCAGAAGAACCAACAAGAGCTGTAACACTTCCTTGAGGGGCTTCAAATGAAATATCTCGAAGTACCTCGGTCGCATCAACGTAACTAAAGGAAATATTTTTAAATGAAATATTGCCCTGAATTTGATCTAGGGATATGGTTCGTGTTTCTAGGTTGTTTTCTTCGTCAATTCCCATTAATTCTTGAGTTCTATCTAACCCAGCAAAGGCTTCTGTCAATTGACTTCCAATGTTACTCATCTGAACAATGGGAGCAATCATAAAACCTAGGAAAAGTGTAAAAGAAACAAACTCGCCATAGGTCATGGAATTATTCATGATAAAATACCCTCCCATTCCCATAATTCCAGCGGAAGCTAATCCCAACAAAAAGGTTGAAGAACTAGTCATAAATGCGGTGGCCGTTAAACTCTTTTTAACATTTTGGTACAAATCATCCACTCCTTTTTCAAAAACTTTCTGCTCTTGAGCTTCTGCATTAAAACCTTTTATTACCCTAATTCCGTTGAGGGTCTCGGTGAGGCGTCCGGTCACTTCAGCGTTTATTTTGCCACGGGCCCTAAAAATGGGACGAATATATCCAAAGGCTTTCAAAGCAATAACAGCAAATATTAGCACAGGCAGAAGTACAAACAACGTCATTTGAGCATTGATACGAATTAAAATGACGAGAGATATAAGAGCGGTAATACTTCCTCCTATTAACTGAACCAAGCCAGTACCCACTAGATTTCTAACGCCTTCAACATCTGTCATTACTCTAGAAACTAAGGCCCCGGATTTATTATTATCAAAAAAACTAACAGGGAGAGTAAGGAGTTTTTGTTGCACTTTAGCACGAAGAATTGAAATCAAATGTTGAGCCTCAACACTTAAAAGACGGGTTAATGAGAAAGCACTAATGGATTGAAATAACAAAGCGGTACATACTACCGCCAATAACAAAGTGAGTGAGTGGGTGTCTTTTGAAGGAATGACGTCATCAATTAATGATTTGCTGGCATAGGGTAATACCAAGCCAGATAAACTGCGAACGAGGATTAAAAAAAGGCCAAAAAAGAGGATTTTTCTTCTAGGCCAGATAAATTCTTTAAAGGCCCATTGAAATGAAACGTTGTTTTTACTCATAGTTTTATTTATGAGCTAAATGTAGAAAATTCCTTTAGTTCCCTCAGCGTTTTTTTAAGAAGCTTTATTTCCCAAAACAAAGTAAATTTCATTAAATGTCCTTAATAACTATCAGAGCGTTTTCCTTATCTTTGAAAAACTCCATTGACAACTGTTCATGACAAAAAGAAAACTATTTATTCATTGCAAAAATCATATCAAGAAAAAACAGAACATACTGGAGCAACGCAAAAACGAATTACAATGGGCATTAACAAATGAAACGAAAAGCAGTGCTGGAGATAAGCATGAAATCGGAAGGGCAATGATTCAACTTGAACGAGAAAAACTTGGAAATCAACTGGCAGAAATGGAACAGAATTTTCAAAAGTTAAGGCCCCTTAAAAATCATGTTAATACAGGCATTGTTAGTGTAGGATCAGTTGTTCATATAGATAACGCAAATTATTACATTGCATTAGCTACAGAATCTTGTGAGATTGAATCTAAAACGTATTATTGTATTTCACCCATAAGTCTCATAGGGAATTTATTGCTGGGAAAAAAAATAAAAGAGCATATAAATTTTAATAATACGGAAAGCACTATTATTGAGATTTTATAATTTAAAAACCACTTTTTTAAGTAAATATAATTGAGTCTAAAAACACAGGGAATCACTTCTCTCGTTGTATACACTAAAGCGCATATTGGTTTTATAGTATCTTCGTTAAATGAAAGAAAAAAAAGCAAAAAATAAGAAAACCAATCTAGGGGGCTCTTACAAGTTTAAGATTGCAAAAAAGTATAGTAAGCCACAAACAAAAGGGGATAAAACCGCAAACAGAAGAAAGAAAAAATAGACATTAAATCATATTTACATATTATTCATGATCTTTTTAAGATTAAATAAAAAAAGAAAAATATTAAAATTCTCCCAAGCAGAGGGTTTTTTACAATAGAATTTGACCTTAAAGCGTTTCTTTTTTGTGAAGGTAGAATACCGCTAAACTACAAAGAAATAGCACTCCAGCAGGCAAAAACTTAATGGCTTCATCGCTTACTCTAAAATGCATTATGATGGCCCCAAGCATTAAAGTGGCCATTAAAGATGCGGAAGGCACAATCGTTTTATTAATTACAAAACCAATTAAAAGACCCAAAGCAGCTAAAATTTTCATACTCCCAATTATATAAACGATCGTTTCACTAAGGCCATATACAGCAAACTCTTCAATCATATTAGTGGCGTTTCCACCTCTGTAAATAGTGACATTATTAAAACGGAAGAACCACACATTGATCACAATCAATGAAATGATTGACATTAGAATATACTTGAGAATTTTCATTTATAGATTTTTAAGCTTTTTATAAAGATATAGGAATTTATCAATAAATATCCCAAAGCTGGTAAAGACTGAATTAAATCATCTTTAATGGTAATTCTGGTGATAAGAGCTCCAGCCATCATAATGGCCAATAATCCTGAACTAATATTGGTTAATCTAATTTTATGGAAATTAATTACCAGTCCAATGCCTCCAAGAACTTGCCCGAGGGCAATTAAAATTCTAAATTCTGAAAACCCAAACCGGGTAAATTCATCTATATAAAAAGGATGATATAATGCAAGAATCCCATAGGCTAAATGCGAAAGGCCAGAAAACATGCGAAACACTTTTAAAATCATAGCGCGAAACTAAATCATCTATTTTGATTAACCTCTTCTTTAGAAGTAATAATCAAAAACACATCAACGGCTTTTGGATTATTCCTTAGAGGGGTATTTGATCCAAGGAACCCAGATAATTTATTGTATTTAGTTTTAGTAACCATAAACAAATTGATTTTGAAATATTGAACAATACTGCTTTTTTCCTATTTTTTTGGATTGTAGCTCAATTACAACAGGGGGGTTAAGGATTTAAAAAAACAACCCCATATTGACAAAAAATTAAAAAAAACCAGGTTAGAATCGACAAAAAGATTCTTGAATTAGAACCTCCTTTTTGGCTACAAATTGATAAATAAAGATCCAATCCTGGGACTCATTAATTCTGATCCTAGGCGAGGCATCTCCTTTAGATTTCGAGGTAGAGGCTGTTAGTGAGAATGATTAAAATTATTTGTTATTGGGTTAAGGTCTTTATAAAGCTTCAAATAATCATTGTTGATCCTTGTAATGAGAGTAATTATATCAATAACATTTTGTTGGTTATTTCTCCTCAAGACATTAGTGCCATAAGAAAACTTAGGTCAAGGATTTAGATCCTCGGGAAGATCTTGCGGATTATGATGATGATTCTTTTATCCCACAAGCACTAAATGAAAAAATTTCAAATCAAATTTCTGAAATCGTGTAAGTTTTATGCCTATAAATCCCTAAAAAACATAAATTGTACCGATATTGAAAATATCTTATAAAAAAGGGGGGTTAAATTATAGATTATGGCTCCATTTCAAATAATTAAACGTTGTAAAGTATTTTTTTTAAAACCAAATACTTAACTGAGTAAAACTGGATAAATTAAAACCATAATGAGAAAAAAAGAATGCGAAAAGTGTAAAAAAGATTTTAGACTCGCTTATAGAGTATCATATAAGCCTGTTAAAGAATGGGTTTTTCTATGTAATGATTGTCTTTTAGAAGTCAGAAGAGACAATGAGGATTATCGCTACGGTGGAACATGGAAAGGATAATTCTAGTCTAGATTACTTCAAGTATACTTTAATAATAAAACATATATTTTTCATTTTAAATTGACTTAATAGTTAAAATGTTTTTACGCTAAAAAACTAAACCCTAAAAAGAATAAAGCTAGTAAGATATAAATACCACTGTATTTTACAGTCTTTTTGACCACAACATTCTTAAAAAGCCGCTGGAATTTTATTCTGCATACTATAAAATTTTACCTTTCTTTGTTGGAAACAAAATTTATATTTTTCAATAATGGAGCGACAGGATTTGATAGATGAGTTTCTTTTAGAGTTCAAGCCAAAAAAAGATCAAAGCTGGAAAAGCTGTTATTTTTTTTCTCAACATTTAAAAAAGAAACACAACATAGACGTTGAATTGCTTGAAGGTATTTCTAAAATCAATAAAGTTGATTATTGGGTGGTTCGCTTTGACAATATAGATGAGGATATTCATGCCCTAGCCATTGGCAATGCCCCAGATTTTATTGAAAATCCAGAAGTGATTTGGAGTTTAAAAGAGTTTGAAAAAGATAATTTCTAGATCTTTTTCAGAGATCACTATTTACCCCAATTTCGTGTCATGTTTAAAAAGTACATGTAAAATATTTTCCTTCAAGTGTTTTTTTATAAATACTACCTTTAAAGGGATTCATTAATTTTTTAATATGAAAATCAACTATTTAATTATACTATTAATTTTATTAGGCACAAGGTCTTTTTCTCAAGACATAGAAGGAAATAAAATTTCACAAGTTTATGAAGTAAGAGGTGTTTCAGCAGCACAAGTTTTCTCAAATATAAATTTTGCGACAGCACTTGTTTACCAAAACGCAAATGATGTGGTAGTTTTTAACGATCCAGACTCAAAGCGACTTATTATAAAAGCAAGGGCATTGGTGCCTGTTATTAATTCATATAAGGTGATGAATCCAAAAGACCCAAGCCTTTTAGATTATGTTGATTATAGCCATGATTATACAATTGTTTTAGAAGCAAGGGAGGGGAAATACCGTATTGAAATGCAGTATCAAGATGGAAAATATTATGATTCTGAAGGAACAGACTTTAAACTACCTTTTCCTGCTAAAATGGATTATATAGCAGCAGACTTTGAGCTATTTAAGCAAAAAGCTATTGAAGAAATGAATCAAGATTATTTTGAATCAACCAGCAAAAAGAAAAAGGAACTTTACATCCAATCTCAACCTAGGCTTATAGAAAATTATCAAAAAACATTAAAAGAGTATGCTACTATTCTCTTTCAATCCTTGTACAAAAAAATCCTGGATGACCTAAGGGAGGAAGCGTGGTAAGTATATTTTTCATTAGGTATTGGGTGAAAATGATGTTTAAGTGGTTAGCGAGATGCTTTTATTATTTCTTTATTATAAATGATATGATTTCCTGGCAGATTAATTTTAGAAAATTTAATCATTGTTTTGGCAACTAAAGCTGCTTTTACTGGCCTGTAATTGATGGGAAATAAAAAAGAAAATAAGGGCATCAAAACCTGAGCTATTTTTTCTCCAAAACGAAATTCATTTCTTTTCCCTAATAATAAAGAGGGTCTTAAGACAATGGTTGAAGCTAATTTTAGATCAAAAACAGCTATTTCAATTTCACCCTTTAACTTTAAATAGAAGTTGTTACTTAAGGCATCTGCCCCTCCTGAAGAGACCAGCTGAAACTGGTCAACTTTCATTTTTAGGCAAGATTTAGCAATGGAAAGGTTAATATCAAAATCTATTTTCCTGTAAGCATCTTTATCGCCGTTTACCTTGGCTTGAGTTGTACCAATTGTTGAAAAAACCACCACACTATTAGCAATAGTTTT
>JBKEHX010000060.1:0-9417 GCA_046711205.1 Flavobacteriaceae bacterium | reverse complement strand
TTTTTTGTCAAAAGATTGAGAACTGGATCCCCTAAACTCGATGCCAATTCTATAGGATTCTTTAAGCTCTCCATCAACTAAAAAATCTAAGTTAGCAGGAATTTTAGGCTCATCTTGAATGGCTTTGCCAAAAGTTTGAATTACAAATTGCGGTAATTTATTTATGGGAATATAGTCAGAAGAAATATCTATTTCTGTATTTGAATTTTTATCTTTTTCACAATTAGAAAAAAATAAAAAAATCAATAATAAAATAAAAAAGGTTTTAAAAGTCACTAAAATAATTTGTAATTATAAATCGATTCAAAAATACTTACTTTTAAATAAGTAAATCAAAAAAAGAGACACACTATCTTTCTTTGATTATTAACGAATTTATTTTCTTTTACAGATTAATCGTTTAACAGCAATGAAATTATGATAATTCCGTACAATATAAAATACAATTTTTATGAAAAAAGTATTCTCTCAGTTACAAGAAACCTCAACTTTGAATATAACTTCTGTTAAATCTAACAGAAGTTGAATAAGTATTAAACCCGTTTATGGGAAGTGGAACTGTTGGAAGGGTTTGTGATGTTTTAAATAGAAATTTTGTTGGGTATGATTTGAAATCATTTTAGAATAACATAAGTAGAATCTTTAAAACTCTATATTTTTAGTAAAAAATAGAAAGAAAAAATAATAATGTCTCTTTTTGAGTATTTTTTAAAAATTTTAATTTACCAAACCAATTTAATATATTTGAAGTATAAACGAGAACAAAAGTTCTTATTATCCGGAAATAAGAACCTATAAACAGGAGGTTTATTCCACATAAAGGAGTTGTGAGGCATTAAAAAAATATATCAATGAAACTAAATAATAAAAAAAACAATAATTTATGAGTAGTATTCGAATATTATATATTCTGTTTTTAGGGGCTTTTTCCATAAGCTCACATGCACAATCTGCAGTAGAGATTAGAGTCAACTTAGAAGGCTACCCAAGCAATATGCCCAAAAAAGCACTTATTCTTAGTAAAAAAATAATAGCCAGGCCAGTCTTACTATTGAAAAGTGAGCATGGTAAATTAATAAAAAAATTCAAGGCAACGCCAAGCAAGAGTGCTTGGTATCCATTTTCTAATTATTACAGTATTGACTTTTCGGATTTTCAAGAAAAAGGAAAGTATTACTTTGAACTCCAAGGGAAAGATAAAGATATTGTGAGTCATACCTTCCAAATTGGGGTCTATCCAAATTGGCAAGAGGATGTAGTTGGTTTTATTAGAACACAACGATGTGGTTTCAATCCCTATACCAAAGAGTTCTGTCATCAAACAGATGGCTTAAGTTTTTTTGGGATACGACCCGATTCTACCCGAATTGATGCAACTGGAGGTTGGCATGACGCTGGAGATCAATTAAAATACCTTATAACTGGAAGCAACACTACTGCCAGAATGCTAATGGCCTATCAAATGAGCCCCTCAAGTTTTAAGGACGAATTCAATGCAAGAGGACTTCCTGGCACAAATGATTTACCTGATATTTTGGATGAAGCTAAGTGGGGTCTAGAATGGATTTTAAAACTTCACCCAAGCCCCGATGAACTGTACCATCAAGTAGCAGATGATAGAGACCATCGAGGATTTAAACTACCCCATGAGGATAATGCCGATTATGGATGGGGACCAAATAGTTTCAGGCCTGTTTATTATGCTACAGGAAAGCCACAAGGCCTTTCTAAATATAAAAGCCAAGCAACTGGAATTGCTAATTTAGCAGGTCGTTCGGCTGCTACACTAGCATTAGGGTATCAAGTATTTAGTCGGTTTAAGGAGTATGAAGTATTTGCTCAAACATGTCTTACCGCTGCACACGAACTTTACATCATGGGAAAACAGAAAGAAGGGTACCAACAAGGTAATAGCTTTGGATCTCCTTATCGCTACGAAGAGAATACCTGGGCTGATGATATGGAATGGGCCGCTGCTTCTTTGTACAAGATTTCCAAAGAGAAAAAATTTCTTAAAGATGCTAGATCCTACGCAAAAATCATTGGCAGCTGGTCATGGATGGAGCGAGATACTGCCAGCCACTACGAAATGTATCCTTTTGTAAATATGGGGCACTACGCCTTGTGGCAAGTTGGTGATTCAACAGACAAAAATGAGATGATCTCGTATTATGAACAAAATCTAGAAAATATAAAAAAAAGAGCAGCGGAAAACCCATATGGAGTAGGTCATCTGTTTATTTGGTGTTCTAATAATCTGGCTGCCGCTGTCGCTACACAAGCGATGTTATATGAAGAAATGACAGGTTCTCAAAAATATCGGCCAATGATGCAAAATCATGTCAATTGGCTATTAGGATTAAATCCATGGAATACAAGCATGATTACTGAAATCCCTGAAAATGCGGACACTCCTCTTGATGTTCATATGCCTTTCTGGAAAATCTTTAAAAAACCCATTAAAGGAAGCCTTGTTGATGGTCCACTTTGGTCTACCATTCACGATAAAATGATAGGAACACTGTCTGAACCTGACGAATACTCCCATTTACAACCAAAGCATATCAAGTACATGGATGACTGGGCAGATTTTAGTACAAATGAGCCAACGTTAGATGGTTCGGCAGAATTACTTCTTATTTTAACCAAGTTGAGTAGTGAATAAATTTAATTTAAGTTTCCTGTTTTTCTAATCAATATATCGCTTTATGCACAAAATATAGTTGATAAGGAAGGCGCTATTGTTAGGTCTGATACCTTGAAAAAAAATATTTATCTATGTTTTACAGGTCATGACCATATCGAAGGTTTTGAATATGTACTAAGCGTTCTAATTAAACAACAAGTGAAAGGGTCATTCTTTCTTACTGGTGATTTTGTAAGGAGTAATGAGGATTTAGTGAAAGACATTACAAAAAAGGGGCACTTTGTGGGAGCTCATTCAGAAAAACGTGTAAAGGAAGATATTTTACAGAATCTTCATGCTTTAGAAAATCTAGAGATTCGCCCCAAATATTTTATGCCACCTTATGAATGGTACAATCAAAAGGTGGTTGAAATAGCTGCACAGTTGAACCAAACAACAATCAGTTTTTCTAGTGGTACCCATTCCAATGCCGACTATACAACTCCTGATATGCCGAATTATATTTCAAGTAATGATATTTTAGAAAGCATTTATAACTATCAATCATTAAACAATATGAATGGTTTTCATTTGCTAATTCATCCTGGCACTAGCCCAAAAAGAAAGGATAAATTTTATTTACAACTAGATGAACTAATTACTAAATTAAAGAAGAAAGGCTATCAATTTTCGAAGTTTTAATTTTTAGAAAGGTGGAGCAAGATTAATGATTGAATATTTCGAACATAATTTGGCCAATATCAAAAGAAGGGCGGATAAAAATCCCTGTGAAGTGGGTCACTTATTTATTTGGTGGTCAATCAACCTTGCTGCAGTTTTGGGCGCGCAAGCAATGTTATTTGAAGAAATGAGAGGTTCGTAAAAATATCGACTAATAATGCTAGGATGATCCCTTATGCTGTACTGATAATATCAATTTTCGTCTTAATTATAGATAATTGGAAGGCAATTAAGATCCTGTTTTGTACATTATTTGATATATTCACTCAATAATACTTCATATTCTAATGAAAGATAATATCACTGTAATTGGTGTCGATATTGGTGGGACTAAGATTTCGTCTGGTCTCTTTCTTCCTAATGGAGATATTTTGCGAAAGGAAACCCGTCTTTTAGATGGACGAAAAGGAAGACAAGTGATTCAAATTATAGGCATTATAGTAGAATCATTAATCCATCACGCTAAAATCGAGACATATAAAGTAGTTGCTATTGGAGTTTGTGTACCTGGTATCTATAATCCTATCAATAAAACAGCTTGGGCTCCCAATATCCCAGAATGGGATAATATTCCTCTTTGGGGCGATCTTACTGATATAATAAATGATTCATCTATAAAGATTGTAATAGAGAGTGACCGATCATGCTATATTTTGGGAGAGATTTGGAAAGGATGTGCCAAAGGATGTACCGATGCAATTTTCATAGCCGTAGGTACTGGTATAGGGGCAGGAATCCTGTCGAATGGCAAAATTATTAGAGGGAATAGTGGTATTGGAGGCGCCATTGGTTGGTTGGCCATGAAACAACCGTATAAAAGTGAATATGATACTTGTGGAAATTTTGAATACTATGCTTCCGGCAATGGACTTGTTAGAAGTGCTGTTGAGATACTAACTCAGAATAAAGAGAAAACCAGTTCTTTAGATAGTATGCCTTTTGATGAAATCACAGCACGCGACATTTTCAATGCTTTTGAAAAACAAGATCCCGTGGCTATTGCTGTGATTCACAAAGCAATTAATTACTGGGGAATAACTGTGGCTAATCTAGTGAGTATTTTCAATCCTCAAAAGGTGATTTTCGGAGGTGGGGTTTTTGGTCCTGCCAAACAATTATTAACTCAAATATTAAAAGAAGCAAAAAAATGGGCACAACCATTGTCTATTAGAGAAGTTTCGTTGGAGGTATCAAATTTGGAAGGGGATGCAGGATTGATCGGAGCAGGTTATTTAGCAATTATGACATTAAATGATCAATCTTATGGCAAATAGAGATTACCTTAAGGGTTATGTCTTTTCGGCGGCATGTATCGGGATGTTGTTATTTGGGATCGTAATGATTTCCTTGGGCTCGATTCTTCCAGAAATAATAGAAAAATTTGAACTCAGCGAAGCCGTAACCGGTTTTTTACTTATGCTCTTACCCTCCGGTATTTTGACAGGGTCCTTAGTTTTCGGTCCATTGGTTGATTGGCTCTCATACAAAAGAATTTTGATAGCAGGTAGTTTTATTACCCTCTTAGGAATTGAGGGAATCGTATTCTCAGAAATATTGATATTCCTGCAATTGTCAGTTTTTTGTATAGGTCTTGGCGGGGGAATATTGAATGGGGTCACCAATGCGATCGTTTCAGAGATCAGTACCGAAAAACATGGTGCCAATCTCAGTTTGTTGGGTGTTTTTTTTGGCATCGGTGCTTTGGGGACACCTATAATATTCGGCTTACTTAAAAACATATATCCATTTGAGACAATTTTTGCACTAATTGGTGCTTTTATTGTCCTCCCTATACTGTTCTTTTTAATTATTCGATTTCCGAGCTCTGCAGAAACAAAGGGGCTTCCTTTAAAGGAAGGACTGAAAATGCTAAGAGATCCCATGTTATTATTATTCGGTTTTATTCTATTTTTTCAAAGTGGGATAGAAGGGTTGACCAATAATTGGACTACAACCTATCTTGATACGGTTAAAGAAGTAGAGTCTTCCACAGCCTTGTTTATCTTATCCTCATTTGTTGGGGCTCTAACTATTGCTCGAATTGTACTCGGTAAAGTCCTACGCTTATTTAATCCTTTAAAAGTCTTGTTCATAAGTTTAACTATCGCTATTGTTGGTAGTTTATTTTTGATCTATGGCCATTCTTACTTTCATTTGATCACCGGAATGGTAGTAATTGGCTTCGGGATAGCAGCTGGATTTCCAGTTATTCTTGGCTATATAGGTCAAATGTACAAGCATCTTTCGGGCACTGCCTTTAGTATAGTCATTACAATTGCTCTGATCGGAAATGTTATTGCAAATTATATAATGGGAATTCTGTCACAACAATATGGAATTGAGGTATTCCCCTATTTAATTTTACTCGCCATATTGGCTGAACTATTAATGCTCTATTTCACAAAGAAAAAATATAAAAATATATTAAATTAAAATTCAATCTTATGTTAGCAAAACAATGGCTAGACAATGCCAGAAATGTAATGTCTAAAATCGAGGACACACAAATGGAAAACATTAAAAAAGCGGCCACTATCATGGCAGATTCAATAGAAAAGGGAAAATGGGTTCATACATTTGGATGCGGACATGCCACCCTTCCAATTGAAGAAATGTACCCAAGAATTGGAGGATTCGTTGGGTTTCATCCCATAGTGGAACTACCATTGACTTTTTTCACAAATATAGTGGGTCAAATGGGTGTGGATCAATTTATTTTCCTTGAACGAGTTGAAGGCTATGGTAGAGAAATTATGAAGGGTCATAATTTCGATAAAGAAGATACCATGTGGATATTCTCGCATACCGGAGTTAATGCTGTAAACATTGATATAGCCATTGACGCCAAAGAGAAAGGCATGAAAGTAATCGTGTATGGTTCGGCCGCTGAGGCTAAAGGTAAAACAACAGCACATTCCAGTGGTAAGACATTGTTTGACTTAGCCGATCTGGTTGTTGATTCTTGTGCACCATCTGAAGATGCGTCCGTTCCACTAAAAAATCATATCGATAAAATAGGCCCTGTTTCTACTATGGCGTTTATGACTACAGTTTGGATGACGGTAACTACAGTTGCAGAAATTCTATCCGATAGAGGAGTTAAATTGCACATCCACCCTTCTCACAATATTCCCGGAGATTCCAACTCGAAGCAACGGTTGGCGGATGCCTTAAAAGAATACAAAAGAAGAATTGCAGGCGTTTAAAACTAAATGTAATGGTGAATTTAATAATAAATGCAGAAATATTAATGACGGAGTTGATAAGCGGGAAAACAGAAAAGAGACTATTTATAAACTCTTAAAAACCGAATCATCATATTTTGTAGGGATGCAAGAAGTTTTAGACTCTCAATTAATGGATATTAAAAATGAGCTAAAAGATTATGTTTTTGTTAAAATTTTTAGAGTAAATAAGACAAAACAGCTAGATTATAAGACTCCTCATTGATAGATGGGCTTCAGACCATTACCCAAAACATGTAATTCTAAATTTTTAACTACATTTATTAAATAAAATTTTATATAAACATTAACAAAAAAACATGAAACATTTTCTTTTTACATTTTCCTTGTCATTAATAATAACTTTTTCAATTCAGGCTCAAGAATTTAAAAGTTTAGACAAAAGTCCTATGGATATGATTGAATTTCCAATTGGAAATAGTGATACTAATAAATCCTTAAGAGTTTTATACAGTAGGCCACAGCTTAACGGAAGAGATTTAAACAAGTTAGTTCCAATGAATAAACTTTGGAGAACTGGGGCGAATGAGTCTACGGAAGTTACATTTTATAGATCCATGAAATTTGGAGACAAATCTATTCCAGTTGGTTCTTATACTTTATATACGATTCCAGGTGAGAAACAATGGATTGTAATATTAAATAGCGCAACTCACGTATGGGGATCTTATAACTATAAAGAAGAAAACGATATCGCTCGAATTTCTGTTCCAGTATCAGAAGGCAAAAAATCTTTAGAGGCCCTATCGATGGCATTTGAAAAAGTAAATAATGGAATTCATTTGCACATCGGATGGGGAAATTTACGTTTAGCAATACCCTTTACTAAGTAATGAAATAAAGTATGCTCAAGAAATGTCCAACGATAGCGTTTTTTATAATACTATTCTGTCATTGCTCAGTATTGATTGCTCAAGCATATATTCCTTCAAAGGAAAATATAGAAGCACGAGAATGGTTCGAGAAAGCTAAATTCGGTATGTTTATTCACTGGGGAGTTTATAGTGTTTTGGGTGATGGAGAATGGGTTATGAATAACCAGAATATTTCTATAAATGAATATGAAAAATTACCTTTATTTTTTAACCCTATAGACTTTAATCCCAAAGAATGGGTAGCTCTGGCAAAATCTGCTGGAATGAAATACATAACCATTACCAGTCGTCATCATGATGGATTTTCAATGTTTGATTCCAAGGTTACAGATTTTGACATAATTGATAAAACTCCTTATAAAAAAGATGTTCTAAAATTGTTAGCTGAAGAATGCCATAAGCAGGGTATAAAGTTGTTTTTTTATTACTCACTTTTAGATTGGAGTAGGGATGATTATTTTCCAAGAGGTAGGACTGGTAAAGGAATTCCTGGAAGAGGTGAAGGAGAGTGGAATAGTTATATAACTTTTATCAAAGCTCAGCTTAAAGAATTGCTTACAAATTATGGAAAAATTGGAGGAATATGGTTTGATGGTCATTGGGATCAAAAATCGTGGGATGGGAAAAGTTTTTCTGGAGAATCAAAAGTAGATTGGCATTATGATGAAATTTACAGTATGATACATGAACTACAGCCCTCTGCTTTAATTGGAAACAATCATCATCTAGCTATAATTGAAGGAGAAGACTTTCAGATGTTTGAAAAAGATTTACCTGGCAAAAATACTACTGGGTGGGGTACTGCTGAAGATCAAATAGGAAAGGTTCCGCTTGAAGTTTGTGAGACTATAAATGGTTCATGGGGTTTTAATCTTCAAGACAGAAAACATAAATCAAAGAAGGAGTTGATTCAATATTTAATTAGAGCAGCTGGATATGGAAGTAATATGTTGCTTAATGTAGGCCCAATGCCAAATGGCAAAATTCAACCTGAACATCAAAAATCTTTAAGAGAAATTGGTCAGTGGTTAGAGAAATTCGGATCAACTATTTATGATACTAAAAGAGGTCCTGTACCACCTACTGATAAAATTGTTTCTACAAGAAAAGCTAATAAGGTTTATCTGCATCTTCTAGAAAACAGTACCAGATTTTTACATATTGAAAACTTCCCATTTAAAATAAAAAGTATTTCAAGTTTTAATAACAAAACTAGTTTAAATTACAAAAAAAATAAATTTGGTTTAGTAATAGATCTCTCAAATATGGACTTAAATGAAATAGATAATATTATTGAGATTAATTTGATTGAAAACAAAAATCTAGGAATTAAACGCACTGTTTCAGGATATAGTTCTCAATCCGAAAAATCTATAACGGGGTCTTTTGGAAGACTAAATGTTTTAAACATGTTGAAATCTAATGTAACAAACGTAGTTCGATCTCTTCAGGGAAGAGTTGCAGGTCTTAGTGTTGTAAACTCAGGAAATCCGAGCGATGCTCCTATAGTTCATATTAGAGGTTATGGCACTACTAATAATAATAAACCACTTTATGTTATTGATGGAATTCAAACATTTGATCCTAATGTTTTAAGAGCTATTAATCCTAAAAATATTGATGAAATTACTGTGCTTAAAGATGCTTCCGCTGCGATTTATGGAGCTAGAGCTTCTAATGGTGTGATTGTTGTAAAGACTAAATAAATTTAAAACAAAATAATATTATGGCTACATATGAATGTTCAAGTTGTGGAATGGCAGTTAATGCAAGTTGCGCTAACTGTGATAAACCCCTTAAAGATGGTGTTTTAAAATTAGATGATGGTACGGAGGTTCAGATTTCTGTATGCCCTAGTTGTGAAGGAAAAATTAAATCCCCTCAGTGTTGTGGTGAAGATATGACCTGCCCCAATTAGCACTTTTTCTTT
>JBKEHX010000059.1:0-9575 GCA_046711205.1 Flavobacteriaceae bacterium | reverse complement strand
CTTTAATGGGAATTGAATGCATTGTTTTCATGGGAGAATTGGATATTAAACGTCAAGCCCCAAATGTTGCTCGTATGAAAATGTTGGGTGCAGAAGTGCGGCCAGCTCAATCTGGAAGTAAAACCCTAAAAGATGCCACTAATGAGGCCATACGGGATTGGATTAATAATCCAGTAGATACCCATTATATAATTGGCTCAGTAGTTGGACCGCATCCATATCCAGATATGGTAGCACGTTTTCAATCTGTTATTAGTAAAGAAACAAAATGGCAACTGCAAGCCCTAGAAGGCAGAGATTATCCTGATCATTTAATTGCATGTGTGGGTGGAGGAAGTAATGCTGCCGGACTTTATTATCATTATCTCAATGACGAACGAGTAAATATTATTGCAGTTGAAGCTGCAGGAAAAGGTATTGACTCCGGTGAAAGCGCAGCAACTTCAGCGCTTGGAAAGGAAGGAATCATCCATGGGAGTAAAACCTTGCTAATGCAAACCTCCGACGGACAAATCACAGAACCTTATTCCATATCCGCCGGGCTAGACTATCCTGGAGTAGGTCCTATGCATGCTCATTTGTTTAGAAGTAAACGCGCTGAATTTATATCGATTCCAGATCAAGAAGCCATGGACTGGGGACTTACACTTTCACAAATGGAAGGGATTATTCCCGCTATAGAAACTGCTCATGCTTTTGCTGTTCTTGATGTACGCAAATTTGGCCCAGAAGAAATTATTGTGTTTAACTGTTCAGGTCGAGGTGATAAAGACCTAGATACCTATATTGATTATTTTAAATTATAATGAATCGAATCGATCAAAAATTTCAAGAAGACAAAAAGTTATTGTCCATCTATTTTTCTGCAGGATTTCCATCCTTAGAAGATACCGTTCCTATACTCAAAAGCCTTCAGAAAGCTGGTGTTGACATGGTTGAAATTGGCTTACCTTTTTCTGACCCTTTGGCCGATGGCCCCACAATTCAGGAAAGTTCAACTCAAGCACTCCTTAATGGAATGACTAGTGAAAAACTATTTACTCAACTAGAAGGAATTAGGGAACATATTGACATACCCCTGGTATTGATGGGTTATTTCAACCCTATGATGCAATATGGCATTGAAAAATTTTGTTCACGTTGTCAATCAATAGGTATTGATGGTCTTATTATACCTGACCTTCCTGTAGATGTATATCATAAGCAATACAAGGCATTATTTGAAAAACATGGTTTATATAATATGTTTTTGATCACTCCTCAAACTCCAGAGGCTCGCATTCGATACATCGATGAAGTATCAAATGGTTTTATTTACATGGTTTCTAGCTCCAGCGTTACGGGAGCTAAATCAACTTTTGGCAGTATACAAACTGAATATTTTCAACGTATTGCAGAGCTCAAACTAAGTACACCAACAGTTGTTGGATTTGGAATTAGTAATGCAGAGACCTATAAGGCTGCTGCAGCTCAGTCTAGAGGAGCCATAATTGGTTCGGCGTTTATTAAATTTTTAGATAAACAGGGTGTAGGGAAAATTGAATTATTTATCCAATCCATTCGTGGATAAAAGAAATTTACTTGTTTTGAGATATGATGATTAAAATAATTCGGCTAGTTTCCATGATTTTTCCGAGACTATTTGTCAATATTGCTTTTGAAAAACTAACAAATCCACAGATTAAGAAACTTCGGGAAAAAGAAGTTAAAGTATTACAAACTGCAATTCAAGAAGATTTTTATTTTAAAGATATTACCGTTAAAATTTATAGATGGGAAGGCGAAAAAGAAGGCATTTTATTAATTCATGGATGGGAAGGACAAGCCGGTAATTTTTTCGAATTAATTCAAACCCTAAAATCCAAAGGGCACACAATTTATGCATTTGATGCTCCCTCACATGGATATAGCAGTAAAGGAAAAACAAGTTTGTTTGACTTTACAGAATTAGTAGGGATTCTCATACAAAAATTTAAAGTTAAAAAGTTAATCAGCCACTCGTTTGGTGGAGTGGCAGTAACCTATGCGCTTTCAGTAAATCAAAAAATAGAAATTGACAAATATGTTCTCATCACTACCCCAGATAAATTTAGTGAACGAATAGATTCCGTTCTAAATCAATATGGAATTCACCCAAAGGTATTTTCTAAACTTAGACAAAAGCTTGAAGCTGACAATAACTTAAAGGTTAAAGACCTTAATGTAAGTGAGTTTGTCAAAAAAAGTAAAATCAAAAAAGCATTGATATTACATGATAAAAAAGATCAAATCATTCCCATTCAACAGTCCCTAAATGTTCATAAAAACTGGAAACAGTCCCGTTTTGAGGTTATTGAAAATACAGGGCATTTTCGCATTTTAACGGATCCAATATCAATACAAAAAGTAGTTTCATTTATTGAATAGTCACTGTATTATTTCAGCTTTAGAAAGCGTTTGGGTATTTATATTGAGTTGAATTGTGCCTATCAATAAAGATAAGTCTTATGTAATATACTGTATTTCAGTAGACTAAACCATTAAGTGTGTATTCTTTAGCGTATGTTTTACATAGTTATGTAACAGTACCTTGACAACTACTTCCCGCGCCAGCAGTACAACCATAACAATGTTGTGAAATACAAATTTCACGATCTTGAATTCGGTCCAAATCAAAACCGTCTAAATGTTGAATAGGATTGTCTAATTTCAAATCTAACATTTGATTAAAATCACAGTCATACAAATACCCATCCCAACGAATGGAAAGTGTATTGGTACACATCACATTATCTAGGGCTGCAGGATTGTAAGCTTCGACTAAAGAATACATATAGTCCTCATAATTTTCTGAAGCAAGTAAGTAACTTAAAAACCTACTTATTGGCATATTAGTAATTGTGAAAAGTTGATTAAAATCAATGTTAAAATCTTCTTTTAAAGCTTTTTTGTAGTCATGTTCTAATGCTTTTTGATCTCCTGGGAGAAAGGCTCCAGAGGGGTTATACACTAAGTCTAATACTAAGGGTGAATCAGGTTGTCCATAGCCTTGTTCATTAAGTTTTTGAATTGCAACTATAGATTTTTGAAAGACACCACTCCCCCGTTGTCGGTCTGTTTTTTCCTTTTTATAAAAAGGCAAAGAAGAGACAATATGAATGTTATGCATTTTAAAAAACGCGGGCAAATCGTAATATTTTTTATTAGCTCTTAGTATCGTTAAATTAGAGCGTACAATGAAATCTTTAACTCCCAAAGCTGATGCACACTCCACAAACCATCTAAAATCAGGGTGCATTTCTGGAGCACCTCCAGTTAAATCAAGTGTATGCACACTCGTAGTTTCAATGATTTTAAGGCATTTTTCTAAAGTGGAACGAGTCATCATTTCCTTTCGATCAGGACCAGCATCTACATGACAATGTGCGCAAACTTGATTACACATATAGCCAATATTCATTTGGAGGACTTCCAATGTTTTTGGGTGTAATACATTCAGTCCTTGTTGCGAAATTCGTTCAGAAAAAGTAGGTAAAGCTCCTGACAAAAAAATTCCACTACTCAAAAGTTCCAATTGTTTTTGTGTAGATGCAAGTTCGCTTTTCTGAGCTTTTAATGATTTGGAGGCCATTACATACTTTGCTTATTGTAAATTTCCATCATTTGAACACTATGGACTAAAGAAGCACCTCCGCGAATAGCTCCCGCTACATGAACGGCTTCCATCATTTCAGATTTATCAATTCCACGTTTTAATCCGTCTTGCGTATAAGCATCAATGCAATAAGGACATTGAACTGTATGGGAGACCGCTAAGGCAATTAATGACTTTTCTCGAGCAGACAAAGCACCCTCTTCAAAGACACTATTATAATAACTAAAAAACTTTTCGCCTAACTCAGGGGACCACTCTGAAATATTTTTAAACTTCTTAAGATCTTTACTTTGATAATAATTATTGTTCATCTGTTTATTAAATCAATTAATTTTTTTCATGTTATTCAAACGTAAGAGAATATTTTAGAAATAATAGTTAGAAAATGTTTTTTTTAAAGAACATTAACAAAAAATCTATAAAAGTGATGAATTAGTTATATCGAAAACTTCTTTTTCAGCTTCAACCCACGTAATTTATAGTTTTGATGACTTTTTTATTACTTAAAATTAGTCTGTACAACGAAACAGAAAGTAATTTATTTATTCTGTAACTTTTAGTCGACTATCTTTGTATATTCCGAAGGGAAAACAAGAATCATTGTATGAAATCACTACTACTTGTCTTTGCTAAGACCCCCATTTTGGGCTCCATGAAAACTCGGCTAGCTTTAAAAATAGGTGATCAGAAAGCCTTTTCGATCTACCAAAAACTTTTACAGAAAACAGATTCAGTTCTTAACAACCTTAAGCAAGAGGTTGTTGTTTTTTATAGTGGAGAACCTCCAACACTTTTCGAAAATATCTTTAAAAAATATCGAAAAATAGCACAACAGGGAGAAGGCATGGGTGCACGTATGAGTCATGCCTTTCAATGGGGCTTCGATGATGGTTATGAAAAAATAATAATCATTGGAACTGATTTATGGGACCTTACAACACCCCTGCTTCAAAACGCTTTCATGCAACTTAACATAAACGATTACGTGATTGGTCCCGCTTTAGATGGCGGATACTACCTTTTAGGTTGTAAACGGTTTAATCGAAATTTATTTACCAAAAAAAACTGGAGTAGTAGTACTGTTTTAGAAGAAACCTTAGAGGAATTAATAGGATATTCAGTGGCACTATTAGATGAAAAAAATGATGTTGACACCTATAAAAATTTATTAAAAATTCCTGAATTACTTTATACAATAAAGAAAAATGAAAAAATTGATTAATGCGAGTTTAGAATTTCTTAAAAATATTGGGATTCAAGAAGTAACTATTGGAATTGTTTTGGGAACCGGTATGCATGATTTCATCAAACATATAAACCTTAAAAAAAGTATTCCTTATATCGAAATTCCTCATTTCCCAGCCCCTACTCAAGCCTTTCAAGATGGGGTCTTACATTATGGTGTTCTAGAAGGAAAATCTGTTTTAATATTTCAAGGACGCTTTCATCTATATGAAGGATATGATTTTTTTGAAATTACTTATTTAGTAAGAGTTTTTGAAAGCCTAGGCGGAAAATATTTATTATTGAGTAATGCTGCAGGTGCTCTTAATTCAAGCTTTAAAAAAGGTGAATTAATGTTAATCAAAGACCACATTAATCTTCAAGGAGGATCACCTCTAGCAATAAAAAATATTGAATCTCTAGGGGAGCGTTTTGTTGACATGAGTGCACCTTATGATCTTGAACTAAGCCAAAAAGTTCTGGAAATAGCCAAAGAGAAAAATATATCACTTTCGCAGGGTATTTATGCCGCAGTAGTAGGTCCTCAATTGGAAACTGCCGCAGAATATCGATACCTTAAAATAATAGGAGCTGATGCAGTTGGAATGTCTACTGTTCCAGAAGTAATTGTTGCAAGACAATTAGGCATTCGCGTGGTTGCCCTTTCTGTTTTAACAGATGAATGCGACCCAGACAACTTGAAACCAATAAAAATTTCTGAAATAATGGCCCTTGCAAAAGAAGGAGGAAAAGATTTTATTAAAATAGTTAAAGGTCTTGTTACAAGATTGTAAAGCAACTATATTACATGAAAATTACCTCATGAGTTACCTTGAAACCACAAAAAATGTTTATAAAGATGCAGCCCTAAATCCAGATGTTGGATTATGCTGTACCACCACACCCATTTGGCAATTTCCGGAACTAAGCATTCCCAGCATGATGCAAGAAATGAATTATGGTTGCGGCAGTACTGTAAATCCTAGAGATTTAGTGAATAATCCAAAAATACTATATGTAGGGGTTGGCGGGGGAATGGAGCTCTTGCAATTCAGCTATTTTTCGAGACAAAAAGAAGGAGTTATTGGCATTGATGTGGTGGATGAAATGTTAACTGCCTGTGCTGATAATTTTAAAGAGGCAGAAGAACAAAATAAATGGTTTGAAAAAAAATTTGTTCGCTTAGAAAAAGGAGATGCGCTAAAACTACCTGTTTCAGATAATAGCATTGATGTGGCCGCTCAAAATTGCTTATTTAATATCTTTAAAATGAAAGAGCTTAAAAAAGCCCTCGAAGAAATGTACCGTGTATTAAAACCCCATGGGAGATTAGTAATGAGTGATCCTATTTGTGAACAACCAATGAATGAAGCACTGAGAAATGATGACCGCCTGAGAGCCCTCTGTCTTTCTGGATCAATACCATTAAAAGAATATATAAAAATGCTTACGAATGTTGGCTTTGGAACGATTGAAATTAGAGCCAAACGCCCCTATAGAATTTTAGATACTAAACACTACCCTACGGAAGAAACCATTTATATTGAAAGTGTAGAATTGTGCGCAATTAAAGATCCTATGCCTGAAGATGGACCCTGTGTATTTACTGGAAAAGTAGCTATATATTTTGGAGAAAACGATTTTTTTGATGATAAAAAAGGGCATATTTTACTGCAAAACCAACCATTATCTATTTGTGATAAAACATCAGAAGCACTTTTAAACAGTGACCAAAAAGATCTTTTCATATCAGCTTCTACCTTCCATTATGATGGAGGTGGCTGTTGCTAATCTCAGAAATAAAATTTCATGAAACCTATCCTGATTCTACTTTTATTTGTCTTAAATTTTGCTACTACTGCACAAAAAAACATGCATCACCGCTGGGATAATATGCTACAAGAATTTGTGAGTGAAGATGGACATGTAAACTATGAAGGATGGCTTTCAGAAAAAGACAACTTAAATGCATACATAAAAACATTAGAGCAAATTCCCCCCCATGAAAGTGATTCTAAAAATCACAAACTATCATATTGGATAAATACCTATAACGCTTTAACTGTTCAGCTTATATTAAAAAACTTCCCGCTAAAAAGTATAAAAGACATCAAATCTCCATGGGATATTAAATGCTTTGTTATAGGAGGAAAATTTTACAGTCTTGGGGACATTGAACACAAAATTCTTCGTAAAATGAATGAACCACGGATTCATTTTGCCATTAATTGCGCGTCTGAATCTTGTCCTATACTTTGGAATAGAGCTTATCAAGAAAAGCAGCTAGAACAGCAACTAACAGAAGCTACCAAGTGTTTTTTAAAAGATGAAAGTAAAAACGAAATTACTTCTGATCTATTAAAATTGTCTCCTATTTTCTTATGGTTTAGAAAAGATTTTGGTTCAAAAGAAGAGAGACTTGCTTTTATTGAGCGCTATTCAGGAATTGTGTTAAAAGATCCGAAAATAGATTATTTATATTATGACTGGAGTCTTAACAAATAAACCTAAAATCTCAATAATTGTTCCCGTATTTAATGAAGTTAATTTTATAAATAATTTTATTTCACACCTCAATGCCGTTAGTCAAAATCCACAAGAACTAATTATTGTAGATGGAGGAAGTAAAGATGGAACCTGGGAATGGCTTCAAAATTCAATATTAGAAAATATATTCCAAACGAAAACTGGTAGGGCCAATCAAATGAATTTTGGGGCCAAAAAAGCCACTACTTCATATCTATACTTTGTTCATGTAGACAGTAGACTTCCTCGAGATTTTGACACAATCATTTTAAATTCTTTTAAAAAAGGTGAAAATGCTGGCTGTTTTAGATTAAAATTTGACAACGCTAATTGGCTTTTAAAAAAAGCCGCTGCAGGAAGTAAATGGAATCATCTATTGTGCAGAGGGGGAGACCAGTCCTTATTTGTATCAAAAGAAGTGTTTATCAAACTGAATGGTTTTGATCCTCGATACCTTGTGTGTGAAGACATTCAATTCATCAAAAGAATCTATAAAACAACTCGCTTTAAAATACTTCCAAATACACTTATAACTTCTTCAAGAAGGTTTTATGAAAATAGAATTATTCGTCTTCTATTACACTTTATGTTTTTACATTGTTCGCATTACATAGGGGCTAGTCCAAAATTTTTAAATAACTATTATAAGAGATATGTTAGGTGAAAAAAATACTACTTTTGAATAGTAATTTTATGAAAAAAATAATTTGATGAAAAATCCTAGTGTACTAAAATGGTCCTTAAAATACGGCGTAATGTCTGCTCTTGCTGGAATTTTATGTTGTGTAGCACCTGCAATACTTTTTATGTTTGGAATAATGGGTGGAGTTGTTGCAATTTCATTTGCTGACTTTTTTTATGCGGAGGATGGTTCCCTTGGAATCGGCTCCATTATATTAAGAATGATTGGATTTAGTATTGGATGTATTGCGATTTTTAAATTTCGTAATAAGCAAAATCAATGTTCCATCGATCGCAAGCGAAAAAGAATAAATCTAATACTTCTTATATTTTTACTTTTAATTTTTGGGCTTATATTTTTTTTAGCAATGGATTCATGGTCTGCTTGGTACTTTGACGAATTCATAGTTCCACAACAACAAATTGAGCTAAACACCTAATGTTGTTTGAAAGCAATCGTATTGTTGTTATAATTCCTGCATTTAATGAAGAGGGATCTATTTCTAAGGTTATAAATGCAATACCTAATAGTGTTGATGAGATTATTGTAATCAATAATGGATCTGATGATTCAACTGCTATAAAAGCATTCCTGTCAGGTGCTAAAGTAATTAACGAAGATAGAAAAGGTTATGGATACGCATGTTTAAAAGGAATAAACTACCTGCATAAAAATCCGCCTGATGTTATTGTTTTTTTAGATGGCGACTACTCTGATTATCCTGAAGAACTTGATTTAATTATCGCACCTATATTAGAAAAAAAAGTCCAATTTGTTATTGGATCAAGGGTTGAATCATTACGTGAAAAAGGAGCTTTAACACTACAACAAATTCTCGGGAATGCCTTAGCTTGTTTTTTAATGCGCATTCTTTACAATGCAACCTTTACTGATCTAGGACCCTTTAGGGCAATTGGATGGAAAGATCTTTTATCACTACAAATGAGTGATAAAACCTATGGATGGACTGTTGAAATGCAACTCAAGGTATTACGTAGAAAAATAAAATATTTGGAAGTGCCTGTACACTACAGAAAAAGAATAGGCCATTCCAAAGTGTCAGGAACGGTAAAAGGAACCTTTATGGCTGGATATAAAATCTTAACTTGGATTGGTAAATTTTACTTCTCAAAATGGAAATAGATTTAGATTTAATGCTACAATACCTGTCTTATGGCATTTTTTTTATTTATATTTTTTGCCAACTTCTTATTTTTATTTATAGTCTAACTCAACTAAATATGTTGCGTTATTTTTTACGCTATGAAAAAAATAAAGCAACCAGTGCTCCTCTTACTAGTCAATTTAAAAAACTACCAAAAGTAACAATCCAACTTCCTCTCTACAACGAACTTTATGTCGTAGAACGACTCATTGAATGCGTATTAGCTCTTGAATACCCGAGAGAAAAACTACAAATTCAAGTATTAGATGATTCTAATGATGAATCTTTATCCCTTGCTAAGGAAATTATTTTAGCTCAACAAGAAAAGGGAGTTCCCATAGAAC
>JBKEHX010000058.1:0-9692 GCA_046711205.1 Flavobacteriaceae bacterium | reverse complement strand
CGATTTGCTGCCAGATACTCTGGAAGACTCTCATTTATTGTTTATGTAGTCTGTTTTTACTTTTTTTCAAATTCCTTCAAACAAGGATGCGATCTTGATAAAACACGAAAAGGGGTCATTCTATTTTGTGTTTTACACCTTATTCATTTTGTCTTTCTTGCGCTTTCTGTTTTTTTAAATCAATTACCAATAATTCCTTTCAAATTATTGGGTGGCTTTTTAGCCTATTTTTTAATAATCGCTTATCCTTTTGTTATTTATAGGATTAAAAAGGTATTATACCATTTTCTATATTTTTATTATGTGGGTTTTGTAATGGCAATGACTTTCATGGCGCGAATAAAAGGAGAGTTTCAAGGCGCACTCCCTGAGCCGTTTCACTTTATTGGTTTAGTAACGGTAGTTTTTGTTTTTATTCTTTTTGGGGCTAAGATTTACTCTCACAAAAAAAGAGCAATGAAAACATAAAACACAACCTACTTTATAGAATTAATTATAAATAAAAAGTCCTTCACTAAAGTGAAGGACTTTAACTTGTTCAGGTATTTATCGTTTTATAAGCGATTGATACTCTTTAAAAAAAAGTATTACTCAGTCGCATCTTCAACTACTTCTTCTTTTAAAGAATTCATAAGACCGCCAGCATCAAAATAATCGCCACCTGCGATTACCTTTCCATCTTTGAAGTCCCAAGTATGGTAACCAATTAGCTCCCAGCTTTTGCCTGAAGCAGAATGAATTCCTTTCCACTTTCCATATGTGCGAACGCTTCCATCAGCCAAACCTGTTTCGGGTGAAACGCCTGGTAACCAGTTTCTAGGGGTGAAAAGAACATCTTCCATTGCATCATGCCAGCCTTTTAAATAAGCTCCGAATTCAGTTTTACCAATTTCTTTAGAACCGTGAAATGCAGGTTGCCACTGAAGATCTTCATGAATCATTGCAAGTTGAGCATCAAGGTCAGCTTCTGTTCCTTGTAGTTCAAGAATTTTTTTTGCAGTTTCAAGATTACTTGTATAGTCCGGATGTAATCCTGGAGTACACGATATGAAAAAGCTAAATAGAGTAATGGTTAGTATTTTTTTCATTTTTAGATGATTAATTATAGATTGCTACTAGAAAAACTCTCCAATATTGAGGAGCTTTAAATTATTTTAATTTGATAATACTTTCTTAAAAAGCATAAGAAAGTCCTAAGCTGACAAGTCCTGCGCTATTGTCTATTTTTACACCACTTGGAATATTATTTGCACCTATAAGACCAACTTCTTCATCAGAAAGACCCTTATCATATCTGACGTCTATTCCTAATTTACCTAAATGTAATCGTGCTCCAATATGAATCCCAACAGTTGCATTTTGTTTTACTTCTTCAACACTTGGAATATCATCAGAAGAAATTTTATATCTTAATGTTGGACCTGCAAAACCACTCAAGATAGGGAGAACCTTTAAACCTAAAGATATGGGAGCTTCTAATCTTGACTGTTTAACAGATACGTTATCAGTAAATTGAGAGTAATGCAACTCTGGTCTTAAATATAGCATCAATAATTTTATTTCTGAATATATTCCAACGTAGAATCCGTTAATATTTTCTTTTGCGTCATCTAGAGAAGGGTTGTCTGCCATAATTTTATCTAGATCAGAAGTGTTAAAGTTTAAACCAGCTTTTGTGCCAAATTTAATAAACTTATTTACTACTTTTTTGGCAACAGGAACTGCTGCATCTTGTGAATAAGCATTAGTGGCGACGATTAAAATAAATAGTATGAAAAGTTTTTTCATTTTATTTTTGTTTATTACAATTAATAATAGTTATAGTCCAATTTAGCAATTAATATTTAAATGTTTGATAATTTAAGTGACTTTATTTAAAATTGGTTTTAGGCTAAAAATAAAGTATTAACCTGCACTTAAAAAATTATCTTTGAAAATGGGATTAACTAATAATGACATTTTTAAAAAGCTTAGAGTAGCGCACAAACTCCGTGACGATGAAATTGTTGAAATATGTAAATTAGTTGACTACAAAATTTCTAAATCAGAACTTGGCGCGTTTTTTAGGAATGAAAAACATGAAAAGTATATGGAATGCGGGGATCAAATTCTCCGAAATTTTCTAAACGGTCTAGTTATTCATTTAAGGGGTCCAATGGAGAAAAAAGAAAGTCTTAAATAAAATAAATTCCAGAAAGTATATAAACACAATATGTGTTAGTGTGAATTCGATAAATTAAATGAAGAGGGAATTAAAATAAATCACTTGCCTCATATTGGAATTATGGTTGAAATTCCAAACGTAGCTTTTCGCCCAGAAATTTATGTTAAAAGTGTAGACTTCTTTTCTTTTGGCACAAATGATTTAGCTCAATTTTTTATGGCAGCAGATAGAACTAATGATAATGTTTCTTCTTATCTATCTCAATCTAAAGAAAGTATCCTTATTTTAATTAAAAACTTCACTGAAGTTGCTCATAAAGAGGGTAAAAAAATAAGTATTTGTGGGGAACTTGCCTCTGATGAAGAATGTTTATCTTATTTCTTAAACGTCGGAATTGACTCTTTGAGCATAACCCCTTCATTAGTTCCAAAAATTAAGAATTACATAAGAAATATTCTCTGATTTGTTGGCTTAAAATTATTTTATAATATGATTAATTTAAAATATTTGAAAATTAAAAACTTTACACTAATAATATATTTTTTTAGCCTAGTTACTTTTTTAGGATTAGCTTTATATTCACCAGACATTCCCGTTTCTGAATTAAAAAAAATATATACTAATCAATATTCAAAATTTATTCAAATTGAGGGAATGGATGTTCATTACCGTGATGAAGGAATTGGTCAAGTTATTGTTTTGTTACATGGGACTGGTGCTTCATTGCATACTTGGGATAAGTGGACAAAAGAATTAAAAAAACATTACAGAGTGATTCGTTTAGATCTTCCAGCTTATGGATTGACTGGACCTCACCCTGAAAACAAATATTCAATTAAAGATTATTCTAATTTCCTTAATTTGTTTCTTGAACTCCTTCAAATTGAAGACTTTATTCTTTCAGGAAACTCATTAGGTGGAGAAATTGCATGGTTTTACGCCTCCGAATATCAACATAAAATTAAACTGCTAAGTCTTTTAAATCCCTCTGGATTTCTTAATAAAGATATAGATACCCCACTTGTTTTTAAATTAGCAAGAGCTCCAGGAATTAATAAACTACTCAGGTATATTACGCCGAGATTTTTTATTAGAAACACTTTAAAGGAAGTTTACTTTGATAAGACCAAACTAACTGATAAAAAAATAGACACATACCGAGATTTGATTTTAAGAGAAAACAATAGAGAATCTTTTATTTATAGATCACTTTTAAAACCCCAAGATTATACAGATAGACTTAAGCTTATTTCAAGTCCTACTCAAATTATATGGGGAAATGAAGACGCTTGGATTCCTGTTTCTAATTCTATACTTTTTGAAAAGAAAATACCTAATGCAACAGTTGATTTAATGCAAAAAACAGGTCACATTCCAATGGAGGAAAGACCTTTTGAAAGCTTAGATTTATTATTAAATTTCATAAAAAGTAATGTTCAATGTTTATAAGCTCTGGGAAGAAAAGGAAGCTAAAATTAATTAGTGACGTAAGAACTTAGTGAAGATGATATGATTTCAAATTGATTTATGATTAATAATCCTATAGTATATAAATATTATTTAAACAAAATTAACAATCCAATTAAGGCAATAGAGCATCTGGAAAAGAGGATAAATTGATTCCCCAAATCATTGGAAGAATAAAGTAAACCATCACAGTTATTAATAGAATAGAAAAAACATTTAAAACGATTCCTCTTGAAACCATGTCAGGAATTGACAAATAGCCTGAACTAAAAACAACAGCATTTGGCGGAGTAGCTACTGGAAGCATGTATGCACATGAAGCTGCAATGGCGGCAGCTATCATAAGCCCAAAAGGATGTACACCCACCTCTAGGGCTAGAGGTGCCAAAACAGGAAGTAACATGGCTGTAGTTGCTAAATTAGAGGTTATTTCAGTTAAAAAATTTACAGCTGTTACTAGTAATAAAATAAGTAAAATAAGTGGTAAGCCTCCAAATGCAGTCATTAATTCTCCTAACCATACTGCCAGTCCGCTCACATCAAAAGCTTTTGCTAAAGCCATTCCGCCTCCAAAAAGCAGTAAAATTCCCCACGGAAGTTTAAGTGTGTCTTTCCAACTAATTAACAATTCTTTTTTCTTTCCACTAGGAAGAATAAATAGTAATAAGCCAAAAGTGATGGCTATAATAGTATCGTCTAAGGCCGGAAAAAAAGGCTGTAAAATAAAAGAACGACTGATCCAAGAAAAAGCCGCTAAAACAAAAACAATGCCTACCCAACGTTCTTCATAAGAAAGTGGCCCAAGTTCATTTTTTAAACGTTTAATTTCATCAAGTCCACCAGCAAATTCGTTTTTTTTAAACGTAAAAGCAACGCGAGTAAGGTACACCCAACAAAACATCAAAAGAATTAATGAAATTGGAAATCCAAACATAAACCATTCTAAAAAATTAATTTCATATCCATATGTTTCTGAAATTACTCCTGCCAAAACTAGATTTGGAGGTGTGCCAATTAAAGTTGCAATACCGCCTATAGAAGCGCTATAGGCAATTCCCAACATTAAGGCTTTTCCGAAAATTATATTTTCATTCTCTTCTGTACCTGGATTGTCTTTAAGCTGTTTAATGATACCAATTCCAATGGGGAGCATCATAACGGAAGTTGCAGTATTGGAAATCCACATAGATAAAAAAGCAGTGGCTACCATAAAACCTAAAATAATCTTTCGGACATCAGAGCCAATAAAGGCAATGATTGTAAGTGCAATTCGTTTATGGAGGTTCCATTTTTCGATTCCTATGGCAATGAGAAAGCCCCCAAAAAAAAGAAAAACAAATTTATGCCCAAAAGCGGCCGTTGTAGTGGATAGTTCCATTCCTCCAGTAAGGGGAAACAAAATAATGGGCAGTAATGCCGTTGCGGCAATTGGAATAGCCTCTGTTATCCACCATATGGCAATCCAAAGAGTGGCTGCCAAAATAGAGTGCCCCTCTTTAGAAAGTCCCTCAAAAGGACCAATTAGGAAAATAAATGTGAATGCTAAAGGCCCTAAAAAAAGGCCTATTTTTTTTTGCATATGTATTTAGTTTGTGGCTGACGTATGGTCTGAAATAATAAACCATTGATCTTTGACTTTAAGCCATGTTAATGTGAAAAAGCCGCTAGTGTCTTCAATATCTCTAGTGAGATAAAATGATCCTTGTAGTTGAACCACTAAGGCACTTAAAGAGATCATATCTAAAATTTTAAAAGCTAACATTCCCATTAATTGACTACTTGAATAGTTTTTTTTATAGCGATCCCGTGTGGCTTCCCAGCCATATATTGGCCCAGAAGCCCCCGAAAAAATAAGGTGCTCTGTTTTTAAATACCCTTCCATAAAAGCATCAATATCACCCGCATTCCAATCTGACTGTTGCTTAAATAATTTTGTGGTAATGTTTATAGAGTCCTTTTTAGAAACAGGCTGTTGTGCGTACATAAAAATTAAAAAAAAGAATAAAACGCTGCTAAAAATCCATTTCATATTTTTTTACTTTATTGTTGGATATTGAATATTGAGTTGCTCTAAATAAGTATCATATTTAGTTTCATCAAAATAGAATTTTTCTAGCTGCGGTCTAAATTGTTTCATTTAAATAAATAGGTGGAGGATCTTTTTCAGTGATCATTGGTTTGTATTTGGACTCCTTACTCTGAATATTTTCAAAATAATCTTTAGCATTTACCAATAATTTTGGTTGGGTAAGAAAGTCAATTAAAGTGGTTGCGACAACCTTAGCTCCAGCGGTTGCTCCTTTATGAGCAATAGGTGTTGCCATTGCTATGGCATTGGACCAGTGATGGCCTTGTAAACCAGGAATATTTGATGGAAATCTCAAGGTAACGGTTGGGATGGTCCATGAAATATCGCCTATATCATCTGAACCTCCACTTCTTGGATTTTCCGATGGTTTTCCAAGTCCTGAAAGTTTAGTAGATAGGCCTTTTTCGTTTTTTGAATTTACTTCTTTTTGAACAGCTTTAGCTAATTGTTGATCGGCTTCAGACCAAGTGGGCATGCCTACTTTTTGGATGTTTGCATCCATTGTTTCTGCAATTACTTTATTGAAATGCCTGGGCCATGCCGTTCCTAAAATACGTGAAGTCACCTTGGTGTCTGTCATTAAAGCTGCCCCTGCAGCAATGTTATTTGCATCATTATACATTTTCATAATGCCATCATAGGTGATGTCTCTAAGGTAATACCAAATAGATGCCTTAGAGGGAACCACATTAGGCTGGTCTCCCGCATCTGTAAAGATAGAATGTGAACGTTTTAATGGGTGCAAATGCTCCCGTTTATAGTTCCACCCAATATTCATTAGTTCAGCTGCATCAAGTGCACTTCTTCCTCGCCAAGGTGATCCTGCAGAATGCGCAGCTTCGCCTTCAAAAGTATATTCTAGAGAAATTAAACCGGTCCCATTTGCTTGGCCATAAGAAACTGACAAATTGCTGCTAACGTGAGTGAAAATACAGAGGTCAATTTTATCAAAATAACCATCACGAACATACCATGCTTTTGAAGCAACAAGCTCTTCGGCAATTCCGGGCCATAGCACTAAGGTACCACCAATATTATTATTTTTCATTTGTTCTTGGACTGTAAGTGCTGCTGTTACAATTACTGGAATACCAGAGTTGTGTCCTTCACCATGGCCCGGAGCTCCCTCTACCATTGGTTTGTGAAAAGAAACTCCAGGATATTGCGATGCTTTTGGAATACAATCAATATCACTGCCTAAGGCAATTACAGGGCCTTTTCCATTGGTCCAGCGGGCCATCCATGCGGTTGGTATTCCAGAAATGCCGCGTTCTATTGTAAAACCTGCTTTTTCTAATACCGCTGTTAAATAGGCTGACGACTCATACTCCTGAAAACCTAATTCTGCAAAACTGAAAACTTTATCAATCATCACCTGGGTATTCTTGTGTTGATCTACAACTTTCTGAAGGGTTTCATTCTTCAGTTTTTGAATTTGCCGATTTGAAAAATTTTGTTGAGCATGACCGGTGGTGACAAACAAGAAGCATCCTAGTATTAAACTCTTAATTAATGAAGCATTATATTGTCGCATAAATTCTATTTTTAACCTAAAATACAAATAAATTGAATTGCGATCCATTTTTTGTTTTTGTAACTAAATTTTTTGGATGCATTATCGTTTTCCTAATGCTAAATTCATGCGTCAAAAAACTTGATGCCTTGAGTATATTAGAAAAAAGTTTCATAGCACATGGAGGAAAAAAATCGTGGAGTGAAGTATCAAATGTTGCTTATTTTAAAAATATAAAACTCTATGATTCCATTGGAAATTTGGAAGAAGAAATAACTCAAAAAATAAAACATACTTGGAATCCTTCTTCCACAAAAATTGAGTGGGATAAGTTTGGAGATTATTATGTAGCACAGCTAGAAAAAGAAAAAGTCACCCTCTATAAAAATCACCAAGAGGTTCTTGAAACTAAACAATTAGCTGAGGCTTATGTCAATACTAAAGGAGCTTTATATGTGTTTTGGCAGCCCTCTAAATTATTAGATTCGCAAGCACAACTAGAATATATTGGTGAGGCAACTCTTTTAGATAGTATTCCTCTGCATGCTTTAAAAGTTACCTATCCCAGTAATCCTAGTGGCGATATTTGGCATTACTATTTCAATAAAAAAAGTTTCAGATTAGACGCTACTCAAGTAAATCATGCGGGAAGAATTAGTCTTATTATCAATGAAAGTGTTGAGACTAAAACAGGTTTATTTTTAAATAAAATCCGCAAGAGTTATTTCGTTGATTCCATTGGGAAAATAAAGTATTTAAGAGCCGCATATGATTATAAGATTACTTCTTTTAACTAATAAAAATATCGCTTAAAAGCTTCAATTGCAGCATATTCTGCTAATCCTAAAGCTTGATATTTTTCTGCCGTAGAGGCATTTCTTTCCTCGGCACGTACCCAAAACTCTCTGTGATCATTTCCTTGAAACATGACTCCATCTTTTTGGGATTGATGATAAAAAATCGCTTTACGCTTACGCAATACTTGGTCGGGACTCATTGGTACCGCCATTTCAATTTCATGAACGTCCCACTCATGCCATGCACCACGGTATAACCACACCCAACAATCATCCATGAATTTTTTGGACTTAAGAATTTGAAGCGATTCAAAAACAACGTCTAAACATACCCGATGGGTACCGTGCGGATCAGCTAAATCTCCTGCTGCATATATTTGATGGGGTTTTATTTTCTCAATTAACGCCACAGTAAGATCAATATCTACTGGCGAAACAGGGTTTTTAGTAATCATTCCCGTTTCATAAAAAGGCAGGTTCATAAAATGTACTTGAGAATCTGGAATTCCAATATAACGTGTGGCGCCTAAAGATTCTCTTTTTCTAATACTCGCTTTCAAATTACAAATTGAGCTTGGAGCAGGTTTTTGTGGATTTACCGCATCAAAAGCCTTTTTTAATTCTACCATTGACGCATCCTCTTTTGTGTCAATAAAATCAGAGGTTACCTCAAGATATTTTAATGCATCTTGATCAGAAACTGCTATGTTTCCAGAAGTTTGATAGGCGATATGCACTTCGTGGCCTTGAGATACTAAACGGTCAAAAGTACCTCCCATAGATATCACATCATCATCAGGATGGGGACTAAAAATAATGATCCTTTTAGACGAGGGCTGAGCACGCTCAGGTCTATATTTATCATCAGCACTTGGTTTTCCACCAGGCCAACCTGAAATTGAGCGTTGTAATTTATTAAACATTTCAATATTCAAGTCATATGCTGAACCATGTTGCGCCAATAAATCTGACATTCCATGTTGATTATAATCTTTATCGGTTAATTTTAAAATAGATTTTGCAGTAGTTTCACATAACCATAAGATTGCTTTCGAACGATTGGCTTCATTCCATTCACATGATGTCACTAGCCAGGGTGTTTTAATACGAGTTAGCTCAGAAGCAGCCTCATTATCAAGAATTATTGTCGTGTTTTTATGATGTTGTAAGTATGTTGTTGGTATTAAATTAGATATTTCGCCTTCAATAGCCTTTTGGATAATCTCAGCTTTGTATGAACCCCAAGCCATAAGAAGCACTCTTTTAGCATTTAAAATGGTTTGAATGCCCATAGTGATTGCTTTTCGAGGAACGTTTTCAATTCCTTGAAAGGCTGGAGCAGCATCAAAACGCGTAAGGTGATCAAGTGTTATGGTTCTTGTTTGAGAATTTAAATGAGACCCAGGTTCATTAAATCCAATATGGCCTGTTCTTCCGATTCCTAAAATTTGTAAGTCAATCCCTCCTAAAGATTTTATCTTTTTATCATAAGCAATACAAGATTTTCTGACTTGATCAAGAGCTACTTCACCATTAGGAATGTTTATATTTTCAGGTTTGATGTCAATATGATCAAATAAATTTGAGTACATAAAGTAATGATAACTCTGAACATCTTCTTTTACTAATGGATAGTATTCATCTAAATTGAATGATATAACG
>JBKEHX010000057.1:0-9714 GCA_046711205.1 Flavobacteriaceae bacterium | reverse complement strand
GTATTACTAAAAAGAATAACTAAGCCCTGCTATTAGATTTCTTCCCCGCGTTGTATATCCCTCGATTTCAACATAGTTAGTATTGAATAAATTAGTAGCATGAGCAAAAATGATTAAAGGTATTTCTTTAACCTGATGGCGTAAACTAAAATTTACTAATTCATATCCGTGTAAAACCGTTTCATTATCTAAACCAAAGCGCTTTCCTATTGCTTGTATACGCAAACTCATGAACCACTGATTTGAAACATTGTATGAAAATTCTGTTTGAGAAGAAAATTTCGGTAAATACCGTAAATCACCTTTTTCTGTTTCTGTAAATGTAATATTTTGATGCAATTTTAGTTTTGGAGTAATCAAGCCTGAAAACTGAACCTCTATACCAGTATAGGAAGCTTCTTCATTTGCATTTTCATATCGATATGTAGACATATCATAAATTAAAGATGGATTTTCTTTACGCTTAAAATGCGTTATTATCCATTCCCATCCAGAACGATTCACTACAAAACCAGCTTCAAAAGATTTATTTTCCTCCGGCCTAAGATCAGCATTACCAGAATAAACATCATATAATTGATATAAACTAGGAGCTATGAATGCAGAACTTAAAGCCGTTAAAAGTTTTACTGAAAGTTTTTGATTATTCACTAGCTCGAAGGAGGGGTTAATACTATACGTGAAATTAGTTCCATAAGTACTATGACTATTTAAACGACCTCCCATATTAATCCTAAAACTGGTGGAGGGAATAATTACTACGTTCACAAAAACATCATTTTGCTTAGTGGATTGATTGGCATCATAATTTGCATAATTATGTTGGAATAATCCACCCAAGACAGTGAAAAAACGATCACCAAAAGCATATTTATTAAACACCTCCACTTGCGTATTTTCGGCTTCAGTTTCAAACGGATAATCACTCTTAAAATCACGATTTACTTTCTGATATCCCACTTGCATTGTTGCTCCACCATTTTTATATTTATAGCTTGGATTAAAATAAAAACGATCCATTGTAGTTACTAACTGGAATGCTGCGTCTTCTAGTGGAAAACTATTATCATATGCTGTATTAATTTCAGATCCATCATATCCTAAATTAAAATTAAAATTATACCCCGACTTATACATTAACGAAGCTCCAAAATTAGTGTGTGAAAAAGGATCTTTTTCATTGCCAATTACCGCACTCATTCCATCCGACCTGTGGCTGGAAACATAGCCTTTTGCACTCATTTTTTTACCACCATGATTTATTTGAATCGCATTTTTAAAAAGATTGAGACCGCGTTTTGTGTTTTGATCACTTTCTGACCCTAAGACACTTTGTATACTAGTGTTAAATCCTGAACGTGCTTTATTAGTTTTGATGTTTATAACACCCGTTGCTGCTGAACTTCCGTACAAAGAACTTGAAGCACCTTTTAGAATTTCTATAGACTCAATTTGATCAAGACTCAAAAAATTAATATTATAATCATTATCTATTCTAGAGGGATCAGAAACTCTAATTCCGTCGATTAGAATTAACACCTGTCGGTTTCTACCTCCTCTAAGAGAAACAGTTTTATTTTGCCCGGCATATGATTGTGTGCCTAAAATTTCTACCCCTGCATACCTTTTAAGTATGGAACTAAGGCCAAGGCCTTGAAAATTAGAAATGGTTTCGGAATCAATTTTAATAATAGGTTTTCCAGATTGTGATCTTTTTAAATCAAAACGTGAATCGCTAACCACTACCTCCTCCAATTGTTTGGTTGGAGTGTCTTGAAAAATAGAATCTAATGCTATATTTTGTTGTCCAAATAAAGCTATGCTTAGAAATGGCAAATACCATAATGATTTTGTAAATAAGTACATTTAATTTTAAAAAATATGCTTTAATAACTTTATCCCCGAAGCTAAGAAATGATTAATACCTGAAGGCAGGTCTCCTGACTTACATCTTTAAACGAACCTTCCCGTCATAAAAATGACAGTGGTGTAAGAATTGTTTAAAGTATCTTTTTAGACTAAGCTAACAGTTGCGGGTACAGTTTGGATTTTAACCAAGTTCTCTTTTTATCTTTTTTAAAAGAACCTTCGCATTAAAGATAAATACTATTTAACTAATAAAAAAGAGGCTTTTGTTATTTTATTGTAAGAAAACTGCAATACGGAAGTAAAGAAAAGATCGCCCATCAACGAATTAATAAAGAAAGGTATTGCTAAAATAAAACAGCTTGAAAAGCCCGCCCAATTGTGTGGGTAATAAAAATACCAAACGCCTATGTTACTTAGTACAAAAAACAATGAAGAAGCACATATAACCGTTTTCAAAGAAATTGTTTTAGAGTAGATTCCTAGAAGTGATATCATCACAAAAGAAAAATATATAATGGGCATTAACGAGTGAAATCCTATATAAAGATCAGTAATAAACATACAGGCAATAGGAATAAATAGTGCAAACCGCTTATTTGAAAAATGATGGCCTGCAAAAAGTGCAATACTTGTAATGGGAGCAAAATTAGGAGGATGTGGTAATAATCTTGTTAATAGCGCAAGTATAACCAATCCAAAAACAGCTTTCAATTCTATCTTATTTATTTCCATTCGTGTTTTTTGTAAAACTAATTAAATTAAATTATTTAGTCAAATACATTTTTCTTCGTGCGTATAAATCATAAAACGCATCTTCTTTTAAGCTATCGATAAAAAGAATACTTTCTCCAGTACTCTTCATTTCAGGACCTAATTGCTTGTTAACGTTAGGGAATTTATCAAAAGAGAACACTGGCTGCTTGATTGCATAGCCCTCTAATTGGGGATTAAAAGTGAAATCTGTCACTTTATTTTCACCCAACATTACTTTAGTTGCATAATTCACATATGGTTCGTTATATGCTTTTGAAATAAAAGGAACAGTTCTTGAAGCACGAGGGTTAGCTTCAATAACATAAACCTCGTCATCTTTAACCGCATATTGAATATTAATTAACCCAACGGTATTAAGTGCAAGTGCAATTTTATGAGTATGGTCTTTTATTTGTTGTAAAATGAATTCTCCCAAATTAAACACCGGCAACATTGCATTTGAGTCTCCTGAATGAATTCCACAAGGCTCAATATGCTCCATAATTCCAATGATGTAAACATTTTCACCATCACAAATAGCATCGGCCTCACATTCAATGGCCCCGTCCAAATAATGATCTAAAAGAAGCTTATTATTTGGTATTTTCTGAAGAAGATCTACCACATGAGCTTCTAAATCTTCTTTATTAATAACAATTTTCATTCCTTGTCCGCCCAAAACATAAGAAGGGCGCACTAGAATAGGAAAGTCTAAATCGTCTGCTAACTCCAAGGCTTGTTCTGCTGTTTGAGCAACTCCAAAATCTGGGTAAGGAATATTATTTTCTTTCAAAAGATTAGAAAAACTACCTCGATCTTCTGCTAAGTCCAACGCTTTGTAACTAGTTCCTATAATTCTTATGCCATAGCGGTCTAATTTTTCAGCTAGCTTAAGAGCTGTTTGTCCACCTAATTGAACAATAACACCCACAGGTTTTTCATGCTGAATAATATCATAAATATGTTCCCAAAAAACAGGTTCGAAATATAACTTATCTGCAATATCAAAATCAGTAGAAACCGTTTCGGGATTACAGTTAATCATAATGGTTTCATAATCACATTCACTTGCCGCTAAGACCCCATGAACACAACAATAATCAAATTCTATTCCCTGTCCAATTCGGTTTGGTCCTGAACCTAATACTATAATTTTTTTACGGTCAGATGATTTACTTTCATTTTCTGAATAAGGAACACCTCCTTCTTTTTGAATTTGTGCTTCAAAAGTGGAATAATAATAAGGTGTTTTAGCAGAAAATTCTGCAGCACACGTATCGACTAATTTATAAACACGCTGAATACCTAGTTCACTTCTTTTAATGTGAACTTCACTTTCCAAACATTTAAGCATGTGTGCCACCTGTCGGTCTGCAAAACCTTTTTGCTTGGCTTCTAACATTAAAGGCTTATCGATAGTTTCTAATGAAAATTTAGAAATTTCTTTTTCTAGGAAATTTAATTCTTCATATTGCTTCAGAAACCACATATCAATTTTTGTGATTTCATGAATGGTTTTTAAAGGTATTCCAATTGAAATAGCATCATAAATTACAAACACACGATCCCAACTTGCAAACGTTAATTTTTGAATGATCTGGTCATAATCTTTTAATCCTTTTCCATCAGCACCTAAACCATTACGTTTTACCTCAAGGGATTGAGTTGCTTTATGAAGTGCCTCTTGAAAAGAACGTCCAATTCCCATTACCTCTCCAACCGACTTCATTTGAAGACCGAGGGTACGGTCTGAACCTTCAAATTTATCAAAGTTCCATCTCGGTATTTTTACAATTACATAATCTAATGTAGGCTCAAAAAGAGCAGATGTTGATTTAGTAATTTGATTTTCCAGTTCATCCAAAGTATATCCAATGGCTAGTTTTGCGGCAATTTTTGCGATAGGATATCCTGTTGCTTTTGAGGCTAAAGCTGAGGAACGTGAAACTCTTGGATTAATTTCAATGGCTATAATATCCTCATTTTCATCTGAACTAACAGCAAACTGCACATTACATCCACCGGAAAAATCACCAATACTACGTATCATTTTGATGGCCATATCACGCATACGCTGGTAAGTCTTGTCAGAAAGAGTCATTGCGGGGGCAACAGTAATTGAATCACCTGTATGAATTCCCATAGGATCCATATTTTCAATAGTACAAATAATTACGACGTTGTCATTTCCATCTCGTAATAATTCAAGCTCATATTCTTTCCAACCCACTAATGCCTTGTCAATTAAAACTTCATGAATTGGAGAAGCTTCCAGACCACGGGTTAATAATTCACTAAAATCTTCTTCTTTATGAACAAAAGAAGCGCCAGAACCTCCTAAAGTAAAAGAGGGACGGATAACCAAAGGAAAACCGAATTTCTGAGCAATTTCTTTACCTCTCAACATTGAATTAGCAGTCTCTGCTGGAGCTACTGGTATGTTAATTCTTTTTAATAGTTTTTTAAACTTATCGCGATCTTCTGTGATTTGAATGGCATTTATATCAACCCCAATAATATCTACATTAAAATCTCTCCAAATTCCTTTATCATCTGCTTCAATACATAAATTTAATGCAGTTTGTCCACCCATAGTTGGTAATACGGCATCTACATTATGATTTTTAAGTATTTCAACAATAGATTTTGTGTTAAGTGGTTTTAGATAAACATGATCTGCCATGGTTGGATCAGTCATAATAGTAGCCGGATTCGAATTGATCAAAATGGTTTTTATTCCATCTTCCCTTAAAGATCTCAAGGCTTGAGTTCCAGAATAATCAAATTCACAGGCCTGACCAATTACTATGGGTCCAGAACCAATAACTAAAATAGTTTTTATAGAGTCAACTTTTGGCATAGCTAATAATTATAGTTTATGTGAATAAAAAAAGGTGTTACTTTCGAGAAAGTAACACCTTTTAATATGGTTAATTAACACCATTATTTTTTGTGACGAGGTTCTGAAGAAACAGATATTTTCTTTCGACCCTTAGCCCTTCTTGCTGCTAACACCTTACGGCCATTAGCAGAGGCCATGCGTTCACGGAAACCGTGCTTGTTTCTTCTTTTTCTTCTTGAAGGTTGAAATGTTCTTTTCATAATATATTTCTCAGGATAAATGTTCCTTAAAAGCTGGGCAAATATACAATAAGTTTTTTGTCTTTCAAAGATGATAATCAACATTTCAAGAATGATTTTTTTACCTTTGTATAAAAACAAAAAAGATGTTCCCTAAAGTTTTAAAAATTATTCTTTCGTTATTATCCCTCAGTTATGGAATTTATCAAATCATAGACGACTATATAGGAAATGGTATGATGTTTATTTTACTGGCTGGAATGTTTATTCTTCTTTATTTTAAGAATGAATTTATTTTTCTTTCTTTCCTAAGATTACGTAAACAAGATTTTGAAGGAACGCAAAAGTGGCTAACGCGCATTACTAACATACAGCGAAATCTTGTGCCAAAACAACAGGGGTATTATAATTACTTAATGGGAATTATCCAATCGCAAAAAAATCTAACCAAAGCTGAAAAGTATTTCAAAACAGCTTTAAAGCTTGGTTTATCAATGAACCATGATTTAGCAATGGCTAAAATGAGTTTAGCAGGCATTTACCTTCAAAAAAGAAGAAAAAGAGAAGCACAACAATTACTTACTGAAGCAAAAAAGCTAGATAAACAAGGAATGCTAAAGGGTCAGATAAAAATGATGCAACAGCAAATGAAGAAAATCTAGTAGTGCCCTTCTTCTGGAATTAAGATCTCGTAAAATTTTCGAGACTTATTATTTAAGTGGTTTTCAATCAACCACTTGTTGTGAATCTTTAATATTTTATAATTAATTTTCTGCTCTTTTGCAAAAACTGCCAAATTAACGATGGCATTATCTAGTCCAATTTTCCTAACCGGAATAGGTGCATAAAGGTCTTCTTTTGAAAAAACAAATCCATAGCGTTCTGGATTTGTCATGATTTCTTTGACTGCTAAAATTCTAAAAATATAACGACTCGTTTCGTTGTTCAATAATAAATCATAAAAATTATCAGCCATCTGTTTCTTTAGTAAACGACTTGTGCCGGTTATACCCCTATTATAAGATGCCGCTGCCAATGTCCATGACCCTAGACGTTCTTTGGCCTTATTCAGATACTTACACGCCACCCGTGTTGATTTTTCAAGGTGGTAGCTTTCGTCAACATTTGTGTTAACCTCGAGTCCATATTCCCTAGCAGTAGTTGGCATTATTTGCCAAAAACCTTTGGCGCCTTTTGGTGATCTTACATTTTCTAAAGCACTTTCTATAACCGCTAAATATTTAAAATCATTTGGAACTCCTTCTTCTTCTAGTATTTTTTCTATCTGTGGAAAATACTTATTTGCGCGCTTTAATAGCAACATCATGTTTGACTGCCAGTAGGTGTTCACTAAAAGTTCTTTATCAAGTCTTTCAGTTATATCTGGATATTCTAGGGGTGCAATTTCTCCAGCAAAATCAATCATTTCAGGTAACTTTAATGCATATACTTTCAAAGATTGGCCTTCACTATTTTTCTTAAAGGCAGTATATGTCTCAGGATTGATTTGTGAACTACTAAACAATAGCAGTGAAAAAACTAAAAAGTAAATGGATCTAAATTTCATTGAAATATTTTTTCTGATTTAAAGACTAATTTACTTAAATTTTCGAGTAAAATCTTAGGTAATTCATCATTAAACCAATTGGCTTCAGTCAGAATTGCGGCATGCCCGCCTTTTATTTTTATGAAGGGTTTAGATAAATTCTTGATTGGAAAAACAGTGTCTTTTTCTCCATGAATATGAATAAGATCTTCTGATGCTTCAGTCTGATTCCAATGCACTAATGAATCTATAGCCCAATTTAAATAATCTGGATCTCGCTCCGATAAATATTTTTGGTAGAGCTCTAAGCGCTTTTGAATTCCGTTTCCAAAAGTAAAAAGAACTAATGTGTCTAGGTTCTTAATCCACTGTGTTGGCAATAATTTATGTGCATTTGTTTTCTTTGCCATCTTCATAGGCAGCGGTAATTCATTTTTTGATTTTATACTTGAAACAATTACGACTTGACATCCAGAAAGATGTCTTGCCATTTCTTGAACCAAAACTCCTCCAAATGAAACGCCCAATAAAATTGGTTTGGAATGTTTAACACGCATACACATTCGAATAGCATAACTGTTTAGCGATTCTCCTTTTACAGGGGGGATCCAGCTTAAAAGATGTATTTCAAAAGGTTTAGGTAAACTAATAAATTCAAAAATTTTAGGACTAGCTGCCATTCCTGGCATGCAATAAACATTAACTGTATTCATATTTAACCATTATTATAAAGGGGTTAATGTTAAAATTTTGTAAATTTGAAATCCTCTAGTTTTTAATGCTAAAACAAAATTATCATATATACTTTAGATTTTAACTAATTTTTCAAACTATGAATGACCTTACTTTGGTAAATAATGAGTTTTTAAGACAATTTGAAATAGAAATTGACCAAAAATTAGCTCGTATTGAATATTCTGAACAAGAAAGAAAAATTTTTCTAACAAAGCTGTCAATCCCTGAAGAAATACAAAATCAAGAATTTGAAGAAGCTTTTATAATAAAAGTACTTGAGTATATTGAAAATAAGAATCTTAGAGTGGTCCCTACTTCCCCTAAAATTGCAGGTTTTCTTCGAAGAAACAGACGTTACAAAAAATTGCTCCCTGTTGGAATTAAACTTTAATTCTCTTCTGTAAAACGAACATACCCTTCGTTATCAATTCTGTCTAACGTAACTAAATGTAATGTATTTACCAATATTGGATCCCAAGGAGTTCGAACTTTAACATAGTTTTCAGTGAAACCTGTACAGTATCCTTTTTTATTTTCTCCTTCAAATAAAACCGTATAGGTTTTTCCTAACTGGGATTCATAGAACGCCCGACGTTTTTTAACGGATAAAGCACGAAGCATTTTACTTCTTTTACTTCTCAGTTCATTTGGCACCACTCCCTCTTGTTTAACTGCCTCTGTTTTAGGTCGTTCAGAATAGGTAAAAACATGTAAATAAGAAATGTCTAGCGCGGCTAAAAAACGATAGGAAGTCAAAAACTCTTCTTCTGTTTCTCCAGGATATCCAACAATTACATCAACTCCTATACAAGCACAGGGCATTGTATTTTTTATAGTTGCCACACGTTCTAAATAAAGTGGCGTAAGATAGCGCCGTCGCATACTTTTTAAAATTCGATCACTACCGCTTTGAAGGGGTAGATGAAAATGAGGGACAAATCTTTTGCTTTGCGCAACAAATCGAATCGTGTCATTACTTAAAAGGTTAGGCTCTATAGACGATATTCTAATGCGATCAATTGAATTTACAGTATCTAAAGCTGAAATTAACTCTAAAAATGTATGTTCATGTTTTTTATTGCCATGCTCCCCTTTTCCATAATCACCAATATTTACTCCCGTAAGAACAATCTCTTTCAGGCCCAAAGAGCCAATTTTATAGGCTTTAGCAATAACATTTTCTAAAGCATCACTTCGAGAGATGCCACGAGCTAGAGGAATGGTACAATATGTACATTTATAATCACAACCATCTTGAACTTTTAAAAAAGCTCTGGTTCGATCACTTACAGAATAGCTGCTTTCATAAAAATTTGCATCTTCAATTTCACAGGAATGTATTTCTGTATGTTCCTTTTTTGAAAGGTCCTGAACATATTCAATAAGCTTAAATTTTTCTGTGGCTCCTAACACCAAGTCAACACCATCTAATTTTGAGATAGCTTCTGGCTGTAATTGCGCATAACATCCAATTGCTGCAATAAAACCCTTTGGATTCTGTTTTAGTGCCTTCTGCACCATCCCTTTCAATCGCTTGTCAGCATTTTCTGTAACAGAACACGTATTAATTACATATACTTCCGCGGGACTGTCAAAATCTACACGCTGAAAATTACGGGTATCAAAGTCTCTAGCAATAGTCGAAGTTTCAGAAAAATTAAGTTTACACCCCAAGGTATGAAATGCAACACGTGGCAAGACCTCGGTTTTAATTTTTACAGGTGTAAGAA
>JBKEHX010000056.1:0-9803 GCA_046711205.1 Flavobacteriaceae bacterium | reverse complement strand
AAATCAATTTCGCGTAATTCACTATCAGAATAGTAAACCCGAACCCAAAGGGTGTCTTCATCCTTTTTGTCATAGACTACAACCGATCCTGAAAAGCGAAGTAAATCATCATAGTGCACAGGTGATTTAATCCATCGATCATAGACTTTCAAAAAAGAAGTCAACTCCTCTGAGATTTCATAAAATGGTTTCTTTTTGGAAATTAACTTTTCTTCCATCGATCGTTTTTTCAAAAATAGTGTTTTAACTTTAAAGCTATCTTAGCGTGACGCAAATAACAATGGTGAAAAGTTCACAGTAACAAATACCGTCTCCAATCGTTTTACTTTTATACATATGCCAAATACCCTTTTAGAACTTAACGCCCTCACAAAAAAATACGGCAGCATAACTGCGGTAAATTCACTTTCCCTTAAGCTTGAAAAAGGAAAAGTATACGGCCTTCTAGGCCCTAATGGAAGTGGAAAATCAACCACTCTTGGAATGGTGTTGAATGTTATTAATCCAACTTCGGGTGAATTTAAATGGTATGAAGGAAACCTTACAACGCATGAGGCTTTAAGAAAAATTGGAGCAATAATTGAGCGGCCCAATTTTTACCCCTACATGACGGCGCAACAAAACTTAAGACTTATTTGTAAAATCAAACAATGCAGTACAGATACCATTGAGAAACAATTGCGATTAGTAGGATTGTTTGATCGAAGAAAAAGTAAGTTTAGCGCCTTCTCCTTAGGAATGAAACAACGCTTAGCTATTGCTGCAGCACTGCTAAATAACCCTGAATTATTAATTCTAGACGAACCTACTAACGGTCTTGACCCCGAAGGAATTAATCAAATAAGAAAACTCATAAAAACCATAGCAGCTTTAGGAACAACCGTCCTTCTGGCTTCACACCTTTTAGATGAAGTAGAAAAGGTATGTACCGATGTGATTGTACTTAAAGATGGTATTAAATATTATGAAGGGCCAGTAGACGAAATAAGTCAAGCAAATGAGTATTTTGAAATTGCCTCAGAATCTGAAAAGGCACTTTTAGGATTTTTAGAAAATCATCCTGCCATTGGCGAAATACATAAAGAAAAAAACTTTTTAAAAGCATCGATGACAGGCGAAATAAACACTAAAACCTTTTTTAAAGAAATACAAAAAACGGGACTCAGCATCACGCATTTTAGTAAAAAAAAACCTTCCTTAGAAGAACAATTTTTATCATTAACCCAAACCAAAGAAGATGCGACTCCTAGAAATTGAAATTTACAAGCTTTGGCATAGTGGTATTTCTAAATTATTAATTTTTGGGTATTTTCTATTGATTTTTAGTGTTGCCATTCTCAGCACAATAAAGGTAAATATTGGCCCCATTGAATTTTATATGGCAGAACAAGGTATTTTTAACTTTCCATACATCTGGCACTTTAACACTTTTATGATCGCCTTGTTAAAAATATTTTTTGCAATCATCATTGTCTCCATGGTTGGAAACGAATACTCTTATAAAACATTAAAGCAAAATTTAATTGACGGCTTGAGTAAATCTGAATTTTTACGTTCAAAAGTATATGCAATAATAGCCTTTGTAATAACCTCAACACTTTTAGTTTTTATTATCTCATTAATATTAGGTGGCATTTATTCTGACTATAAAGAAGTCGCTATTATATTTAGAGACTTAGAATATTTATTGGCATATGCCATAAAACTTTTTGGTTTTTTTACTTTTTGTTTGTTTTTATCCATTTTAATCAAAAGATCTGCTTTTGCGCTAGGTTTTTTAGCCTTATGGCAAGTATTAGAAGGTATTAGTTATGGTCTTATGAAATGGAAATTATCAGATATTATTCCTCAGCTTTCTGCGGAACAAGTGTTTTTATTTTTCCCTTTAAACGCAATTGGGAATTTAATTAAAGAACCCTTTTCCAGGCTTTCGGCTGTTCAAAATATAGCTGATCAAATTGGCGAAGGGTTTGCGAAAAACTATGATGTGTCGCTCATAAGTATTATTATCGTATTGGGATGGTCCCTAATTTTTATTAGAGGATCATATTTATTACTAAAACGGAGAGATTTATAGTTTCTTTCTCTTAGATCAAGCGTTCTCCATTTGAGATTTTGTAATTTTGCTTTTTCAAAAAACTATGGATTTTCAACTTGTTTCTGATTTTAAACCAACGGGCGATCAGCCCAAGGCCATTCAGGAGATTGTATCGCAGTTTAAAAACAACGATCCATACGTTACCCTTCAAGGAGTTACCGGTTCTGGAAAAACATTTACTATGGCAAATGCAGTGCAAGAATTGCAACGTCCCACATTAGTTTTGGCCCATAACAAAACCCTAGCTGCGCAGCTATATTCAGAATTCAAGCAGTTTTTCCCAAACAATGCAGTAGAATATTTTGTTTCCTACTATGATTACTACCAACCGGAAGCCTACATTCCATCTAGTGGAACCTACATTGAAAAAGATCTCTCAATTAATGAAGACATTGAAAAATTACGATTAAGCACTACCTCTTCACTACTCTCAGGGCGTCGGGATGTTATAGTAGTAGCTTCAGTATCGTGTTTGTATGGTATTGGAAATCCAGCTGAATTTGAGAAAAATGTAATTACCATTGAGAAAGACCAGCTAATTTCTAGAACAAAACTTATGCAGCAATTGGTTCAAAGTTTATATGCGCGCACAACAGCAGAATTTGCCCGCGGAAATTTTAGAGTTTTGGGGGACATCATTGATGTCTTTCCTGGCTATGCAGATATTGCTTTTAAAATTCACTTTTTTGGAGATGAAATCGAATTAATTGAAGCCTTTGACCCCATTACTAACCTCCGACTAGAACAGTATGATAAGGTTAATGTTTTTCCTGCAAATATTTTTGTCACATCACCTGATGTTCTAAAAAACGCCATTACTGAAATTCAAGATGATCTGGTAAAACAGGTTGACTATTTTAAAGAAGTAGGAAAACATCTTGAAGCTAAACGCCTACTGGAACGAACTGAATTTGATTTAGAAATGATGCGTGAGCTCGGTTACTGCTCAGGTATTGAAAACTACTCTCGCTATTTAGATGGTAGAACCCCAGGCACGCGTCCTTTCTGCTTGCTTGATTACTTCCCCAAAGACTTTTTGACCATTGTTGATGAAAGTCATGTGACAATTTCACAAGTTCACGCCATGTATGGAGGTGATAGAAGTAGAAAAGAAAATTTAGTAGAGTACGGTTTCCGTCTTCCAGCAGCTATGGACAATCGTCCATTGAAATTTGAGGAGTTTGAGGCCTTACAAAACCAAATTCTATTTGTAAGTGCCACCCCTGCAGACTATGAATTGGAGAAAACCGAAGGTGCTTTTGTAGAGCAAATTATTCGCCCAACAGGATTATTAGATCCCGTTATTGAAGTTCGCCCCAGCATGAATCAAATTGATGACTTAATTGAGGAGATTCAAGTCCGTGTAGAGAAAGATGAACGCACACTAGTTACAACACTCACTAAACGAATGGCAGAAGAATTAACAACTTATTTAAGTCGTGCACAAATTCGTTGCCGCTACATTCATAGTGATGTAGATACACTGGAGCGAGTAGAAATAATGCAAGATCTTCGAAAAGGAGTCTTTGATGTGTTGATAGGTGTTAACCTTCTAAGAGAAGGCTTAGATCTTCCTGAGGTATCACTTGTTGCAATTTTAGACGCTGATAAGGAAGGGTTTTTACGCTCAGCAAGGTCGTTAACGCAAACGGTGGGTCGTGCCGCAAGAAACATAAATGGAAGGGCAATAATGTATGCCGATGTGATTACTAAAAGTATTCAAAAAACTATTGATGAAACTAATTATCGAAGAGAAAAACAAACTGCATATAATCTAGCAAACGGAATGGTGCCTACTGCATTAAACAAATCCCTTGATAGTGTATTAGCTAAAAATTCAGTTTCCACACATGCTAATGAATTAGAAGATAGAAGAATTGCGGAAGAAGCCAATCGCTACCTCACAAAGCCTCAAATTGAAAAGAAAATTAGAACGGTTCGAAAAGCAATGGAACAGGCTGCTAAATCACTTGAATTTATCGAGGCTGCTAAATACCGAGATGAAATTAAGTTACTTAAAGAACAACTATAAAATATGCTAAAGTATCCTTTAGCATATTATACATTCTTTCATCAACTTACATTAGAAGCATGAGAAAAATCCCAAACCTAGTCTTTACAATTTTCATGGTTTTAGTCGGAAGTTCTACATTAAAAAGTCAAGAAATTTCCGCCATTGTAAAAGACAGTCTTACGAAACAAATTATTCCTTTTTCTAGCATTTACTTATCCTCTGGAGAAGGAGTAATTACCAATAATGAAGGGAAATTTCGAATTCAACGAGATTCAATTAGTGAAATTTCTGATTCAATATTCATCTCCTGTATGGGTTACAAAACCTTAGGATATCCTTTGGCATCATTTAAAGACAGTATTGTATTACTGCCTTCAAAATCAATTGCATTGGGTTCTATTATTTTATCTAATAAAAAGCTAGAAGCAGATGAGATAATTAAAGCAATTAAAAAAGATATTCCAAATAAATATGAACTTGGCATTACAAAAAAGAAGTTGTTTTTTAGACAATCGGGTATTCAAGAATTCAAAACGTTACAAGTAAAGGTTAAGAAATCATCTATTAAAGAATTAAGTCAAAGCTTTTGGGATAGCACCCTTAAAAAAGTTCCAAGAAAGGGCGATTGGCATATTGAGGTTCTAGGAGACTTATATGGAGATTATTCAAGAGAAAATCAAAAATTAGAACTGCATAAAGCATTAGAACTTGAAGACAAAAAAGTAACTGCTATTTTTGAAAATATTGAAAAAGTTTTTGACACCATATTAAAACAAAATGTAAAACCAAATTCGTATTTTAAATTACGTGCTGGAATTATAAGCACAAGACTAGATGAGGGTGATTTGCAACCCTCTGAATTAGATACTCTAAGTGTTGAGGAAAAGTCAGTCAAGCAAAAAGAATATTTTTTAAATGGCCGTAAAAATAGATTAGCCCGTTTTTTTGACAGCATGATAGAAAAGGAAAACCTAGATATTGATGTGTTAGAAAAATCTTCCAAATACAATTTTAAACAAACTGATTTCACCTATTTTGGAAATATTCCAGTGTATGTTTTAAAATTTATTCCGAAAGGAAATACAGGCTACAGTGGATCGCTCTATGTGGATGCAGATCAAATGGCACTAATGCGAATGGAATATAAAAATGTAAACACCGTTAAAGACTTTAGCCTCTTTGGGTTGTTTTACAACCAGTATAGAAAAGAGGTGATTATTCAATTTAAAAAAATGAAGTCGGGAAAATATGCCATGCAATATTTTGAATATATCAATCAGTTTGAGGCCGGTGCTGAACGTTCATTTACAATCGTTGAAAAAAACAAAACAGTGAAGGGGCGTAATAAACAAAATGAATTGAAAATAGCCTTAAACATAAAAACCGATCAATTAGAAAAATTTCAAGCAGTCATTTTTGAAACTGAAACTATTAGTCAAGAAGCTTTTGATGATTTTGAAGAAAAACCAACGGTCACTCCTGTGAACCTAATCAAATATGACCCTGCTTTTTGGAAAGGATTCAATATAATTGAACCTAACCAAGCAATAAAAGATTTCAAGGGTCAATAATAAGCTTTAACATTTTTTTGCACCCCCCTGGTTAGGTATCGCTTTTCAAATTTTTCTATTACATTAGCCTAAAACCTAATTGAATGAAAAAAAACCTTTTGGTTATAAGTGTTTTATGCCTATTGATTCAATGCAAATCTCCAGAAATAAACAACACTACTGTTTTTTATACTATTAATTCTTTTGATGTTCCTAATAACAAAATGGAGGTTTCGTACTCAATTTCCAACCCTACAGAAACGATATGGAAGGGTGGAGAATGGTCACTGCACTGGAACACTATTTTTGGAGAGATCATTCCAGAATCCCTCCCTGAGGGAATCAATTATACTTATGTAGGTGGGCAACAATACCTTATTTTAAAATTTGGTTCAAGCTACACGTTAAAGCCCGGAGAAAATCTAAGTTTCACTGCCACACAAAAAGGAATTATACCCAGACTTTCAATGGGACCTAAAGGTTTTTTTGTTCATGATGCTTTAACTGAAAAAAACACGGATTTAATAAGTGAGGTTAATTGGAAAGAAGCTAAAGGGCTTGAAGGGCTGAAAATACCATCTGCAAAAGACCGTTTCAATTCTTATAAAGGCCTTGTATTACTCCCAAAAGAAGAAATTCATTGGGTAGTGCCTGCCCCTAAAAAATTAATACATCGGAATAAATTTAGAGCAACAAGTGATCTTAAGCTGCACATAGAGTCCTTTGAAATGGATGGACCTTTCCTTCAAAAACGTCTCCAGGAAGGCTTAAAAAATTCAATAACAGTTACACCCAAAGAAGCAGAAAATATTCATATAAAAAAGAATGAAACACTCACAAAAGAAGCATACACACTTGAAATTACTGATAAAAATATTCTCATTGAAGCAGGTGATGCAAGTGGAGCTTTTTATGCCTTAGAATCACTCCATCAAATTTTATTAATTGCTCAAAATGAAGGAAAAGGATTGCCGTTACTAAAAATAGAAGATGCACCTCGTTTTAAAAACAGAGGTTTTATGTCTGATATTGCTCGAAATTTTTATTCTAAAGAAAAACTTTTTCAGATATTAGATTATATGGCTTTTTATAAGCTCAATACATTTGATTTAAAATTAACAGATGATGATGGATGGCGCCTTGAAGTACGGGGCCTTCCGGAATTGACTGAAATTGGTAGTAAACGTGGATATACCACTGATGAATCTGAACGTCTTATTCCCATGTACGGATCTGGGTCTGGAGATCAGCCCAGTAGCGGAAATGGCTTTCTAAGTGTACAAGATTTTGTTGACGTATTAAAATATGCCGCGCAACGTCATATTAAAGTAATCCCACAAATTAGCTTCCCTTCGCATGCACGGGCAGCAATTGTTTCGATGAAAGCACGCTATAAAAACTATAAAGCACAAGGTGATATGGCCAAGGCTACTGAGTATATGCTCCATGATCCTAAAGATGAAAGCAGCTACTTATCTGCGCAATTGTATAGCGATAACGTAGTTTGCATTTGCGACCCTAGTGCTTATCGTTTTTATGAGAAAGTAATCTTAGAAGTAAAAGCGCTATATACCAAAGCAAACCTGAATATGGAGATTTTTAATATAGGAGCCGATGAATTGCCCTATGGACCCTGGGAAAAGTCTCCAAAATGTGAGGAATACATCACACAAAATAAAGAAATTCATGAGCTTAATGATTTGTATGATTTTAACGTTCGGTTGTTAGGTAAAATCATTTCAAAAGCTGGGGCTCAAATGGTGGGCTGGGAAGATGCTCTTTTAGTTCATAGTGAAAATGAACAATCTGAAATTAGTATTAATGAGAAACTATCTAACCTAAACTTCATTCCTTATGTTTGGAACAATAGCTGGGGCGGAGGACGTGAAGACATGATTTACCGACTAGTAAACAAAGGTTTTAAAGCTATAATGAGTAATTCGTCTGCTTTTTATTTCGACATGGTAGATGATCATGATATGGAAAGTAACGGAATGAGTTGGTCAGGGTATGTTGGCTATAAAGACACCTGGGGAACAGAACCTTTAAATGTATTTGCTAATAAAGTAAAACTGGAAGCCTTGGGAATCGATGAAGCTTCAGTTGCATCTAAAGAAATAATAAAGCCAGAATCCGTAAAAAACTTTTTAGGGATTCAGTCGCAATTATGGACGGAAACCATGACTTCAGAGGCTATTTTTGATCAATTATACATGCCTAATCTAATTGTGTTTTCTCAAAGAGCCTGGAGTTCAAAAGAGCCTTGGCTTAAACACACCACTGCGAGCAAACAGAAACCTCTCCTTGATAAAGCATGGAATCGTTTTGCTAATAGCCTAGGGCAAAGACAACTTCCTATGATTAACAAACTCTTTGGAGGCATTGCCCACGACCTTCCAAAACCAGGAGGTATTATTGAGGAAAGCACCTTATATCTTCGTCAACAGTTTCCTGGTTTAGAAATTCGTTATACCTTAGATGGAAGTGAGCCTTCTAGAAAAAGTGCGCTTTACGAAAAACCACTAAAAGTGAAAAACAACCAAACGATACAAGCACGAGGTTTTGACGCTAACGGTAGGGGCGGAAAAAGCATTTTAATAAACTAAATTAAACTTATGGAAACAACTTCACAACGTTTACGGTCACTTGATATTTTACGTGGATTAACAATCATTTTGATGATTGTTGTTAATGACCCTGGATCTTGGAATCATGTTTATGCTCCCCTTTTGCACGTGGAATGGAACGGAATTACCCCCACGGATTATGTTTTTCCTATCTTTCTTTTTATTGTTGGTGTTTCAATTGTTTTATCATTAAACAAACAAACTAAAAAAGGGAAAAGCCGTTTAGAGTTAACTAAAAAAATAGCCTTTAGGGCAATTAAAATATACATTGTAGGTCTTTTTTTATGGCTATGGCCTAGTTTTAATTTTGAGGGGATTCGCTGGGTAGGGGTTTTACCTAGAATTGCACTGGTATTTTTAGCCTGTAGCCTACTCTATTTATATACCTCTCGAAAAATCCAACTTTATATTGGAGTTGCTATTATATTAGGCTATTGGATTGTGATGGCTTATTTACCTGTTCCAGGTATTGGATTTCCAGATCTTTCTGTTCCAGAAAAAAATTGGGCACATTACATAGATAATATGTTTCTACCAGGAAGACTTTGGAAACACACGTGGGACCCAGAAGGACTTTTGAGTACGCTTCCCGCCATTGGAAGTGGGCTCATTGGTATGTGTGCTGGATATATATTGCTAAAAAAAGAGGCATTAGTAAACCGCCTGAATCAACTCTTTTTTATTGGATTTTTATTGTTATTAGCAGGAGATGTTATGCAATGGTTTTTCCCGTTTAATAAAAATCTGTGGAGCTCTTCTTTTACATTATTCATGGGAGGAGTTGGTATGATTTCGCTCGCTTCTTTTAGTTATTATTTTGATGTAAAACAAAGTCGATATACTTTTAAATTTGCTCATGTATTTGGTGTGAATTCAATATTTGCTTATGCAATGTCGAGCTTGCTTACTGTTATTTTTTATAGCTCAAAATGGTTTGGATTTGCCTTAAATAAAGGATTTATAAGCCTATGGGAATCTATAGGATTACCCCTTAAGTTAGGTTCATTTCTCTACGCAATTTGTTATGTATTTATAATCTGGTTGCCCACCTATTATCTTTTTAAAAAGAAAATTTATATAAAGCTTTAGGGGAAATATGAATCGGCCTCTTTTGAGGCCGATTCAAAACAAAAACAAATAACAAATCCTTTTAACGGATCGTAATTAGCTTTTTTGGTTGTGGGAGTGCTTCTTCAAGTTTTAGCAACGTAATAAGCAACACACCTTCATTGTATACAGCCTCAATAGAAGAGACATCTACACTTTCTGGAATTGTAAAAGCTCGTCTAAAGCTATCATAACTGAATTCGTGTCGTGTAAATTTATCTTTTTCTGAAGAGGTTTCATCTGCCTCATTAGAAGCAGAAACGGAAAGGACGCCATCTTCCATTTCAATTTCAAAATCTTCTTTCTTTTTTCCTGGAGCAGCCAGCTCAATTATAAATTGAGTGTCTTGTTCAATTATATTCACTGCTGGAACACTCGATGAAAATGAAGGGGTTCTAACCTTCCAA
>JBKEHX010000055.1:0-9861 GCA_046711205.1 Flavobacteriaceae bacterium | reverse complement strand
TAGAAAGAATTCTTTTAAGGGATTAGCAGACGATACGCGTCCATTGAAATGGATCTTCAATGGTATTGTGTTGAATTCCGATTAACATTTCTTTTAAAGCATGGGCTAAGGGAGTTTTTTTAGGTAAGGTATAGGTTTTGTCTTGATGTGAGAAGCTATTAATAGAAAGAACTACTACAGCGGTTCCAGTTCCAAAAATTTCTTCTAAAGCTCCTGATTCTTGAGCTTCTTTAAGTTCACTTACTTTAATAAGACGTTCTTCTACAGATATTCCTTTCCTTTTTGCAATTTCAATAATGCTTTTACGTGTAATTCCATCAAGAATTCTATCATTGTTGGGCGCAGTAACTAAAGTGTCCTTTATTTTGAAAAATATGTTCATGGTTCCAGCCTCTTCAAGGTACTCATGATTGTTAGCATCTGTCCAAATAACTTGTTGAAACCCTTTTTTAAGTGCTTCTGAAGTCGGGTAGAACTGTGCAGCGTAATTTCCAGCTGCTTTTGCAAAACCAACACCTCCATTTGCCGCACGGCTATATTCTTCTGCAATTAAAACATTTATTTCACCTCCAGAATAATAAGCTTTAACAGGGGTGCAAATAATCATGAAAATATATTCTTCAGCTGCAGAAGCTCGAACACTGGGTTGGCTAGCAAAAACAAACGGTCTTATGTAAAGAGAATTTTCTTCACCAGGTTTAATCCATTTCTTGTCTAAAATCAATAATTTTTCCAATCCTTCAAAAAAATAAGCTTCTGGAAATTCAGGAATTTGGAGACGCTTTGCCGAAAGGTTTATTCTTTTGAAATTTTCTTCAGGTCTAAACAACCAAACATTATCTTGATTGTCTTTAAAGGCTTTCATTCCTTCAAAGACAGCTTGACCATAGTGAAAAACACTAGCAGAAGGTTCAAGTGTTAATGCTTTGTATGGCTTTACTTCAGGTATTTGCCATTTACCATCACGAAAATGACAGACAAACATATGATCAGTAAATGTTTGTCCGAAAGCCAAATTTTCAAAATCTACATTCTTTATCTTTGTGTTCGCAATTTGTGTTACCTTCATTACTTCTGCATTATTTAACAGTAAAATTAGTGCTTTTCTATAAAAAATTAGACAGACTAATAAACATTTATTTTTTTAGTCAAATGCTTTATGAAATCTTCATTATTTGAATTATGATTTCATATTTTCAATAATCTCAAACCATTCAATCTCCTATTTTATGAAATTTTCAAAGCAACAAATTATAACAGATGATGGATCATCTACAATATACATAGAGGGTTTGAAGGAATCCTATCATTCTAAACATGGAGCTGTAGTAGAATCCGATTACATTTATTTAAAACAAGGACTAGAGCATTGGACGTCTAAATACCCCAATAAAGCTTGTCGTATATTAGAATTAGGCTATGGAACTGGGCTAATGGCTTACCTCACAGCACAATTTTCTGAAAGTAATCAAAAGGAAATAAAATACACAAGTTTAGAGGCTTATCCTCTGACTTCAATTGAGCTAAATGAACTCAATTATGAAAAATATTTTGAGAAGTCACCCGTCCTTCTTTTCAAGGAGTTTAGCACTTTATCTTGGGAAGAATTACATAAAGTAACGCCCTGTTTTAGTTTTACTAAAAAGGTAGTGAAATTCGAATATTTTTCAGTTAATGATCAGTATGATATTATTTTTTATGATGCTTTTGGCTCACATGCGCAACCAGAATTATGGACATATGATTGCATGAAAAAGTGTTATGATTTAATTGCAGTTCAGGGTGTTTGGGTTAGTTATTGCGCAAAAGGAAGTGTTCGAAGAGACCTAGAGGAGATTGGTTTTGAGGTTTCAAGACTTCCAGGACCTCCCGGAAAGCGAGAAATGCTAAGAGGAGTAAAGGTTTAATTCATTACTTTTAAAAAAAAAATAAAAAATGAAGCTACTCATTACCGGAGCTACTGGTTTAGTGGGAAAAGAATTAGTCAAAAAGGCACTTCAGCAAGGGATGATCATTCATTTTTTGACAACACAAAAATCCAAAATAAATACGATAATTGGCGCTCTTGGTTTCTATTGGAATCCCTCTGAACAAGAGATTGATTTTACATGTTTTGAAGGTGTTGATATAATCGTTCATTTGGCAGGTGCAACCATCTCAAAACGCTGGACGACTGCCTATAAAAAAATAATATTATCAAGCAGGGTAGACACCACTATATTGCTCAAAAAAGGGTTGGAAGCTACCAAGGGTAAACATCAAGTGAAACAATTCATAGGTGCTTCAGCTATTGGAATATATCCAAATGATTTTAAGAATAAGGCAACAGAAGAAACTGATGTTTTTCCAAACTCATTTATGGAAAAAGTAGTAATTGACTGGGAGGCAGCATCAAATTCTTTTAAAGAATTAAACATTAAAGTAGTTACTTTGCGAATTGGACTTGTTCTTTCAGCTAATGGCGGGGTAGTAGCTATTTTAAAAATCCCAACTTTGTTTGGATTGGGCGCTGCTTTTGGAGATGGATCGCAGGGACAATCATGGATTCACGTCACTGATTTAGCGGAAATGATTCTTTTTACTGCAACCACTAAACTTGAAGGTGTTTATAATGCTATTGCACCCAACCCTGTATCACAATCAGATTTTATATCAGCATTGGCAAATGCAGTAAATCGACCTCATGTTTTTCCACCGCTTCCAAAATTAGTTGTCCAGCTTTTGGTTGGAGAAATGAGTAGTTTGGTTTTAGATAGTCATTGGGCTAGTGCAGAAAAAATATTAGGAAAAGGATATTCTTTTCAATACCCCAAAATTAAATTTGCTTTAAAAGAAATTTTTAAAAAATAAAAGACGTGACATTTTGGCATTTTTAAAGCATGGCAGTACTTTTGTATTAGGGAAATGACTAAAATAAATTTAAATGGCTAAAAAAGAAGTGAAAGCAACTGCTAAAAAATCACCTGTTAAAAAGCAAGGCTCTAAAAGTAGTAAAGCTGAAGAGAAATTAGTAAAGAAATTAGAAGAATCGAAAACAGCTTTTGAACAAGAAAAAGATAAATACCTGCGTCTTTTCGCAGAATTTGAAAATTTTAAAAAACGAAATGCCAAAGAGCGTATTGAGCTCTTTAAAACAGCTAATCAAGAAGTTATTTCCGCGATGATTCCTGTTTTAGATGACTTTAATAGGGCTCAAAAACAACTTGAAAAAGACAATGCCGAAATTGATATTGAAGGTTTTAATCTTATTTCAAATAAATTTAAAGAAGTCCTTAAAGCCAAAGGTCTTCAAATAACAGAAGCAAAAACAGGGGATGTGTTTGATGCTGAAATTCATGAGGCAATTACTCAAATTCCTGCTCCAACAGATGCAGATAAAGGAAGAGTAATAGATATAGTAGAAACAGGGTATCAATTAGGTGATCGAATAATTCGCTATCCAAAAGTGGTCGTAGGCCAATAATTATGAAAGAAGATTATTACGATATTTTAGGTATTTCTAAAGCAGCTAGTGCTGCAGAGATCAAAAAGGCATACCGGAAAAAAGCAATTCAATTTCACCCAGATAAGAATCCTGGAGACACTTCTGCAGAAGCTAGTTTTAAGAAAGCTGCCGAAGCCTATGAGATTATAGGAAATGAAGAAAAACGAGCTAAATACGATCAATACGGTCATGCTGCTTTTGACGGAAACCAAGGTTTTAGCGGAGGTGGTATGAATATGGATGATATATTTAGTCAGTTCGGTGATATTTTTGGAGGTGCTTTCGGCGGTGGCTTTGGTGGTGAACAAAGAAGAGCTAAAGGCTCGGACATGCGTATTCGTGTAAAGTTAACGCTAGAGGAAATTGTTTCTGGAGTTGAAAAGAAAATAAAAGTTCCTAGAAAAGTACAAGCACCTGGCGTTCAATATGGTACTTGTTCTATTTGTAACGGTAAAGGACAAGTAATGAAAATAACCAATACTATTTTAGGAAGAATGCAAACTGCGGCTACCTGTGGAACATGTGGTGGAAGTGGACAATCATTATTGAACCGTCCCGCGGGAACGGATGCTCAAGGAATGATTATAAAAGAAGAGACGGTATCTATTAAAATACCGGCTGGTGTGGAAGAGGGTATGCAATTAAAAGTAACTGGTAAAGGAAATGAAGCCCCATCAAATGGGATTTCAGGAGATTTACTTGTTTTAATTGAAGAAACGGTTCACGATATATTTGTACGAGAGGGAAATCATATGCATTATGATTTGTATATCAGTTTATCTGAAGCAACCCTTGGTGTTTCTAAAGAATTAACTCTTTTAGAGGGTAAAGCAAGAATTAAATTAGAATCCGGAATTCAGTCTGGTAAAACGTTACGACTTAGAGGGAAAGGTTTACCAAGTATAAATGGCTATGGAACGGGAGACTTATTGGTACATATAAATGTATGGACTCCTAGGACATTAAATAAGGAGCAACGTCAATTTTTTGAGAAAATGCTTGAAGATTCAAATTTTATTCCAAATCCTGAAAAATCTGACAAATCATTTTTTGAAAAAGTAAAGGATATGTTTGCTTAATTTTTATGAATTTTAAAAAAGTAATGTATTTAAAATATTGCGTGCAGTTGCCTAGGCACTAATTTCTTTTTTATAACAATTTTTTCACATTCTTTCCTGAGGAGGTTTTTTTTTTATAGTATCTTTCAACTTGATTTTATGAAAACAATTAGACGATTTATCGAACTTTTTAATCACAATTTCACCGTAGGTGAAAGTATTTCCTTTACACCAAAATCAATATTAATTGTTATTTTGGTCTTTGTTTTGACCTCATTACTATTAAAGATTTTTAGAAAAATAATTTATCGTACACTTTCTGATGATGCAAAGGTTAAGTTCAAAAGTGTTTTTTCCTTCTTCAATTATTTTGTTTATACTATTGTTATACTGCTAACATTTCAAAATGTTGGGGTTAATCTTACCGCTGTATTTGCCGCTTCAGCCGCTTTATTGGTAGGTGTTGGTCTTGCCCTTCAAACCTTCATTCAAGATATTATTTCAGGTATTTTCATACTAGTTGATCAATCAGTTCATGTAGGTGATATTATTGAAGTGGATGGTCAAGTGGGGAAAGTTGAAAATATTAAGCTAAGAACAACTAGAGCTGTTACTCGAGAGAATAAGGTATTAATCATTCCCAATCATAAATTCTTAACTTCTATTCTCTTTAACTGGACAGAAAATGGTGTTATTACAAAAGAGTTTGTTGCTGTAGGAGTAAGTTATGACTCTAATGCAGAAAAAGTAACTACCCTGCTATTGGAAATTGCTGAAGAACATAAAGCAATTCTACAAAAACCAGCCCCTCAAGTTATTTTTAATGATTTTGGAGATAGCGCTCTGCAATTCCAACTTTACTTTGCATTAAGCCGTAGTTTTGTGTCAAACCTTGTTAAAAGTGATTTACGCTACGCGATTTTACTTAAATTTAAGGAAGAAAATATTGAAATTCCATTCCCGCAGCGAACCTTAAGTTTTGTTAATCCACCAAAATCTTTACAATGATTCAAGTTTTATTAATTGAAGATGAAGAACCAATTAGAAGGGTCTTATCTAGAATTTTAATGGAAGAAAATGATCGGTATCAAGTCACTGAGGCTCTAGATGGTAAAGAAGGTTTGGACTTTTTAAGTAAAAAAAAATTTGATTTAGTATTATGTGATATTAAAATGCCTAAAATGGATGGTATTGAAGTGTTGCAAAAAGCCAATGATAAAGCGCTAAGTGTTCCTTTTATTATGTTAACAGGGCATGGTAATGTCGATACTGCGGTTGAAGCTATGAAATTAGGGGCGTATGATTTCATCTCTAAACCTCCAGATTTAAATCGCTTGCTAACTTCAGTGCGGCATGTATTAGAAAACAATTATTTACGGGCAGAGAATAGTAAACTTAAAAATAAGGTGTTTAAAAACCATACCATTATTGGTGAAAGCATTGCTATTAAGGATGTCAAAAAAATGATATTTAAAGTAGCTGTTTCGGATGCGCGTGTTCTTATTACTGGAGAAAATGGAACTGGTAAAGAATTAGTTGCTCAGCAACTTCACCAGAAAAGCAATCGTAATAAACAGAATTTTATTGAAGTAAATTGTGCTGCCATTCCCTCTGAATTAATAGAAAGCGAACTTTTTGGACATGTTAAAGGTGCATTTACCTCTGCCGTGAAAGATCGTTCTGGCAAATTTGAAGCTGCTCATAATGGAACTTTATTTTTAGATGAAATTTCAGACATGAGTCTTGCAGCACAAGCTAAAGTTTTACGTGCTTTACAAGAGAAAAAAATTCAGCGGGTAGGAAATGAAAAAGATATTTCGGTGGATGTTCGTGTAATCGCTGCAACCAATAAAAATTTAAAAGAAGAAATAAAAGACGGTAGGTTTCGAGAAGATTTGTACCATCGTTTAGCCGTTATATTAATTCATGTACCATCACTTGCAGAACGCCTAGATGATATTCCAATTCTTACAGATCATTTTATAGATCTTTTAATCAAAGAACAAGGTCTTGAGACTAAAAGTTTCTCAACCGAAGCTCTTCAAAAGCTTCAAAATTATCAATGGACAGGTAATGTGAGAGAATTGCGTAATGTAGTTGAACGACTTATGATTTTAGGAGATGACCCTATTACTGTGGAAAACATTAATCAATTTGCTTCAAAATAATTAAACATGAAAAAAGCATTTGTATACTTTCTATTTATTCTTTGTAGCTTCAAATTCAATGCCCAAGAAAGTGTTCATAAGCAGCAAATTAAATCGATTTATAATGCAGCACTCACAGAAGGAAAAGCATATGAATGGTTAGATCATCTTTCCAATCAAATTGGTGGCCGTCTTTCGGGGTCATTAAGCGCAGAACGTGCCGTAAAGTGGGGACAAGATGAATTAGGCGATATTTCTTTAGACCGTGTTTATCTTCAAGATTTAATGGTGCCTAAGTGGGTGCGTGGTACGTTTGAATACGCCAGTATAATTACAGGCCCAGGCAGAAGTATGAATGTGCCAGTATGTTCTTTGGGAGGTTCTATTGCGACTCCATCAGCTGGTTTACAAGCAAAAGTTGTTGAGGTTGAAAGTTTTCAAGAATTAGATGCTCTTGGTGAAGAAAAGATAAAGGGTAAACTTGTCTTTTATAATCGTGCAATGCCGGCAGATTTAATCAACACTTTTGATGCTTATTCAAAATCAGTAGATCAACGCTCTCAAGGTGCAGAAAAAGCAGCTAGACTTGGTGCTGTTGGTGTTATAGTTCGCTCTATGAATTTACGTTTAGATGATTTCCCCCATACAGGTGCCATGAATTATGGTGATCTACCAAATAAAATGAGAATCCCTGCTGCAGCAATTAGTACAAACGGAGCTCAACTTTTAAGCTCTATGCTTTCATTAAATAATGATTTAGATTTTTATTTAAAACAAGACTGTCGAAATTTCCCTGACGTTCCCTCCCACAATGTAGTGGGCGAAATTAAAGGGAGTGAATTTCCTGATGAAATTATTGTAGTAGGAGGACATTTGGATTCTTGGGATTTAGGTGATGGCGCACATGATGATGGCGCTGGAATTGTTCAATCCATGGAAGTTTTACGTCTTTTTAAGGCAATGAATTACCAACCTAAGAGAACCATTAGAGTTGTGCTTTATATGAATGAAGAAAATGGTTTACGTGGCGGAACAGCTTATGCTGAATCTGCTAAGAAAAATAAAGAAACCCACATTTTTGCTCTAGAATCAGATGCAGGTGGTTTTACCCCTCGTGGTTTTGTTTTTGAAGCAACTGAAGGTCAGTTTAAAACTATTACCTCATGGAAGCCATATTTTGAGCCTTATATGATTGATCGTTTTAACTTAGGGGGAAGTGGAGCAGACATTGGACCCTTAAAAAATGGAAAAACCGTACTTTCAGGCTTGCGAGCTGATTCTCAACGATATTTTGATTACCATCATGCAGCAAATGACACTTTTGACGCGATTAATAAACGCGAACTTGAACTGGGTGCAGCCGCAATGACAAGCTTAGTGTATTTGGTAGATCAGTATGGATTTTAATTTTAGGTGTTAGATGTTTACAACCTTAAGCCAGTATACCAAAGAATTTAAGTACAACCTTTCCTTAGCCTCCCCTGTAATTATTGGACTTTTAGGGCACACTTTTGTACAGCTTGTTGATAATATCATGGTGGGTCAGTTGGGAACAGCTGAGTTGGCGGCCGTTTCTTTAGGAAACAGTTTCTTTTTTGTAGCCATGTCCTTAGGAATAGGATTTTCAACTGCCATTACACCTTTAGTGGCAGAAACTGACGGTGCTAATGATATTGAATCTGGACGTAATTTATTTTTTCACGGCTTATTACTCTGTACTGTTATAGGGGTGTTTTTAGCAATTGCTGTACTTCTTAGTAAGCCTTTATTATACCAGATGGGACAACCAGAAGAAGTGGTGATTTTAGCTTTTCCTTATTTAAAATGGGTTGGTATTTCACTAGTTCCCTTAATCATTTTTCAGGCATTTAAGCAGTTTTCTGAGGGGCTTTCACATACCCGTCCAGCAATGTATGCTACGCTAATAGGAAATGCGATTAACGTACTTCTTAATTACTTCTTAATCTTTGGTTTTTGGATTTTCCCAAAAATGGGGGTTGAGGGCGCTGCTTTAGGGACCTTAATTTCTAGAGGTGCTATGTTGTTGTTTATGGCGTTATATGTTCGATATAACAAACGTTTTATTGCTTTTGCTCAAAATATTGTTATTAAAAAAACCGATTGGAATTTATTTAAAAGAATCATCCGCCTTGGATTTCCTTCAGCACTTCAAATGTTTTTTGAGGTTTTCTTTTTTACAGCTGCTATTTGGCTTTCAGGTTTTTTAGGAAAAAACCCACAGGCAGCAAATCAGATTGCACTCAATTTATCTTCCATGACCTTTATGTTTGCGATGGGATTAGGAGTTGCTGCAATGATTAGGGTAGGGAATCAAAAAGGCAAAAAAGATTACGAAGCGCTTAAGCGAATAGCGTATTCAATTTTCTTACTCATGTTTATTTTTGATGTGCTTTTCTGTATCTTCTTTTTATTGACAAATAATTTCCTTCCTTGGATATACCTTGATGGGTCAAATCCACTTCAAATTGTAGATGTAACCGAAGTAGTTAAATTGGCATCTACCCTTTTAATAGTCTCTGCATTTTTTCAAATATCAGATGGAATTCAGGCAGTTGTTTTAGGAGCATTACGCGGTTTACAAGATGTGAATGTTCCTGCATTTATTACGTTCTTTACCTATGGCGTTTTTGGTTTACCTATTTCCTATTATTTAGGCTTGCATACTTCTCTGGGTGTTACAGGAATATGGATTGGACTATTGTCAGGTTTAACCGCATCTGCTATTTTACTGCTCATTCGTTTTAATTATATGACTCGAAAATTAATTTTAAATAATGCTCATGGAACTACCTAAATTTCTCATTGCGGATAATTCTAAATTTGAATACGATCTTTATATTGTTCATACTGAATATCCTCGATTTATTCTAAATGTATCTAATGATGAAGTAAATTGGATGGAGGAGTTTGATAAAGAAGATGAGGCTTCACTTAAATCAGAATCACACTTTTTGATAGAAGCTGCATTTAAATTTTATGATAATGAAATGGAATCGTTAGAATAAACTATGGAAACTTTAATTGTCTTTGACAAAGCCTTTTTTTTATGGTTAAATGGATTGGGTACACATACGTTTGATAGCTTTTGGATGTTAGTGACCCACAGCGGTTCAAATGTAATTTTATACCTGCTTCTTTGGTTGCTTATCTC